>JAFZNN010000122.1 GCA_017550895.1 Clostridia bacterium | reverse complement strand
TCCGTCTGCCTGGCGCTTGTGATGCTCGCCGCGCTGCTCCCGTCGGCGACACTCACGCAGGCCTTTCTCCGCGTTCCCGCCGCCAACCACTATTATTTGATTCAATCCGCAACGGATCTTTGCAACTTCGGCAAGCAGCTGCATCTTGGGAATGCCGACTATTCCACGGCGTATGTCCTGCTGGAGGATGACGTCAACATGAGCGGCTGCACGTGGGTCACCGGCCCGTTTGAAGGCATCTTTGACGGCGATGGGCACACGATCAGCAACCTGACCTCCACCGTCGGCGGCCTGGTCTCGGAGCTGGGCTTCGGCGGCTGTATCAAGGATCTGACGATTTCGGATTCCGCGATCAGCGATCGAAACGCCGCGCAGCGTAATTACATCGGCGCCTTTGCCGATCACTGCATGGGCGTTCTCATGAATTGCTCGCTGGCTGAAACCTGGGTCTCCGGTAATTGCATCGCGGCCGGCGGTCTGGCCGGTCTGCAGACGCTGTACGGCGATTCCGCGTGCGGGTATCAGATCAACGAAGTCGATTCCGACGGTCTGGAGCAGCAAACTTATTTCATCGACGACACAACGACGTTGACAACCGGCGGCATCCTGTCCTGCGCAGTGGATGAAAATTGCAGAGTCAGCAATTCGCGCTCCTCTTTATCGGAAAACATCTATGATCTTCAGGTCGGCGCCGCCGGCGGCATCGTCGGCATGACGGACAGCGGCATCATCGACGACTGCCGGAACGAAGCGAACGTGACCGGCCTGCGTCCGGGCGGGATCGTCGGCATTTCGCAGGCAGGCACGCTGATCCGCTGCTGCGAAAACCGCGGCACGGTCGCCCAGCCGGAAAGCGTCGTTTCCACGCGGATCGAAGCGCCCACCGCCCAGAACCAGCGTCCGAATACGCTCGCGGAGCAGGCGGAGGAGGACGGCGTCGATCTTTGGGTCACGGCGTCCGCTTATCAGCTTGCCGCAGGCGGCATCCTCGGCGTTGCGCTGCGGGGCGGCACAAACATTCAGAACTGCATGAACTACGGCACGGTTTCGGGCCTGTTCAACGTCGGCGGCATCGTCGGTTATCTGCTCGATCCCGGCACGATGATCGTCAACTGCGGCAACGATTTCAAAAACGGCGATCAGGATTACGGATCCGCGCTGCAGGGCATTTGTAATGTCGGCGGGCTGGTCGGCTATCTGATTGCAAGCAGCTGTGACGATCCCTCCGACCATCAGTATGCTTATACCGCCACGGTTTTCAGTCAGGCGGCCATGCTCATCAACAACTACAACGCCATGCCGCTGCATGTGGCCGGCGTGTTTCGATACAATTACCCCGACGGCGTGTTCGGCGGCCTGGTCGGACGGATCGACGGCGAAGCCAGCCATCCCTCTATTGAAAACTGCCATAATGCAACGATCCCGACGCTGGACGAGATCAGCTCCGGGGCAGTGACCATTGCCGGTTCTCTTGTCGGCGTGATCGATCAGTGTCAGGCGTACATCATCCATTGCATCGGCGCAATCAACGATCGAGAGGCCTTTAACTATACCCTGAACCTCCGGCATCCGATGCAGGATGAATATGCGGACTTCCGCCTCATCGGCGCGGATCTCTCCGGCATTCAGCTCGCGCCCAGGTACTATTTCGACAACCGGAAGTATACGCGCAGCCAGCCGGTGCTCGACGACTACGTTTCCCCTCAGAGAGAAACGCTTGTCTGCGGCGGCATTCTGATCGAGGATCAGATTGCAGCACCCTCGGATTATACGCTCGAAACCGGCGTTCTGTCCGGCACCCATCAGGTGCTCGCGGAGCTGAATGCGTATGTGCGCCAATTGCGTTTTGCAAGTGCAGATTATTCCGGACGGTATTTTGAGCTCCACGCGGCGCATCTGCCCTGGCGCTGCGCCGATCAGACGCACACGGACGGCGGGATCGATGACTGCGCAGAATATGCCGCCCTCCAATCCGGTCTGGCGGGCTTTTCGCCGATCACAACCAACGACCCGGATCCGATGGCAGTCTGGCAAACGCCGGAGGATCCCGACGCATCCCAGGTCGATCCCAATGAACCCGCCGTGACGGTCTCGCATTCCCTTTCGCTCGACGGCGACATCTGTGTGAATTACTACGTGAGCCTCCCCTCGCCGGATCCCGCCTGTTTCATGGAATTCACATTCGGCAACACGACGCTGACCGTGCCGATCGATCTGAACCGTTATTTCGTCAAGGACGGCGAAACGCTTTACTGCTTCTCCTGCCCGCTGAACGCGTCGCAGACCTCCGTGCGGATCGATGCGACGATCTGGGTGCCGGATGACGGCACCATCAGCCAGGACGCCGTCTGGGGACCGGTTTTCCGGGACGGATCCTGCGGCAAAACGCTCGAGCCCTATTCCGTCAACCGGTATCTGGAGGATATTTCTCAGAACGCAGCCTATCAGAATAATCAGCCGCTCATGCAGCTCATGCGCGCGATCTCCGTCTACGGTTACTACGCCAACGCGCTGTTCGGCACCGATCCGGACTTTGCGCCATCTGTGCTCTTTGACGCGTCCGCGATCGACGGGATCGACGCCGCCGCGCTGGCAGGCTATGCCGCAGATACGCAGGATTTCGGCACGGAGATCGTCTATTACGGCTCCAGCCTCGAGCTGCGCACCACCACGGCGATCCACCATTATTTCACGCTCGCGCCCGGGGAGAATATTGAGGATTATCAATTCGTTTGCACCAACACCGGAGAGGAACTCATTGCTGAACCGAACGGCAGCTACTATCGCGTTACAATCCCGAATATTGCCTCCGGCAATCTCGGCACGACCTATGACGTGGAGGTCTATGCCCCCGGCGTCACGGCGCCGGTCAGCGTCTGGTCGTATTCCGGCCTGAGCTATGCTTATAAAGTGCTCACGCAATATGAAAGCGGCGGCAATATCAGCGACGAGCTGGCGAATGTCGCACGAGCGCTTTACGTTTATTATACCTGCGCGGATGCGTATTTCGTTTCCTGACCATTTGCTTGAATTCAGGTTCTCTGCATGCAAGGTTTGCGGGCGGCGGCAGCTGCCCGCAAATCTTTTTTATTTTTTCCTTTACAAATAATTCCAGATATGATATTATAAAACTGGAATTATTCCGCTGCGCCCGGTTTTGCCGGTGCGCTTTCCGACCAAACACCCGTTTTTGAATAAATCAAGGAGGTTGAACAGAATGAAAAAAGCATTGTCCATCTGCCTTGCGCTCGCGATGCTCGCCGCACTGCTCCCATCGGCAACGCTGGCGCAGGCGCTTGTCAACGTGCCGCCCGCCTCGCATTATTACACGATCACATCCGACACTGATCTTTACAACTTCGGCAGGCAGCTTTCCGCGGGCAATCCCCTATACTGCACCGACGTTTATGTGGAGCTGGCGAACGACATTGATATGAGCGCCTACGCCGGTCTGTGGGAGAGCGGCCCGTTCTACGGCACCTTTGACGGCGGAGGCTATACGATTTCCAACTTCAATTCCACATGCGGCGGTCTGTTTGACACGCTGCCAGTTGGCGCGCTGGTCAAGGATCTGACCATCGCCGATTCCTCGATCGATAACTATTCGGTTTACGACTTTCCGTCCATGACGCCGTTTTACGTCGGCGCGATCGCCAATCTCTCCGACGGGGTGATCATGAACTGCGCGCTCGTGAACACGAAGGTCATGGGCGCCTGCGACGCGGTCGGCGGCTTCGTCGGCCGGCAGGGGCTTAACAGGGACGTGCCGACCTACGTCATCGACGATACGTTCGCCGCGCCGTCGCGGGAGACCTACTATGTGGATGATCCGAGCCTCACCGCAATGGGCGGCGTGCTCTCCTGCTCCGTCGACGGCGACAGCTGGATCGAGAATACGTATCAGTATATCATGGAGGTCTTCGGCGGTTCTGCCAACAGTACCCAGCGTGTCGGGATCGCCGGCGGCATCGTCGGCGAATCGGGCGGCTGCATCATCGACGACTGCAGAAACGACGCGAGCGTGACCGGTCTGCGCGTGGGCGGCATTCTCGGGGATGCGCAGGCGGGCGTGCTGATCCGCTACTGTTCAAATTACGGCAAGGTCACCCAGCCCGAAGACGTCGTCGATAAGTTGATGGAGGATCCCGACAGCGGCTTCGCCACGATGCCGGCGATTTCGCTTAAGGATTACGCCCAGTCTGTCGGCAGCACCCTTGAGAAAAAAGCGTCTGAGTTCGAGCTCGCCGCAGGCGGCATCCTCGGCATTGCGCTTGACGGGGGCACCAACATCCAGAACTGCATGAATTACGGCTCGGTGAAGAGCCTGTTCAACGTCGGCGGCATCGTCGGCTATCTGGAGGATCCCTGCTCGCTGATCATCAACTGCGGCTGCGACGATAAAGAAGGCTACGTCTACTACGGCTCTGCGATCAGCGGCGTCTATAATATGGGCGGTCTGGTCGGTCATATGACGATCCATTCCGGGCCCGGCGTCGGCATGGATCATCAAAACGCATACGCAGCCTCCAACGCGACCACCGGCCCCGTGATCTACAACAGCTATAACGCGATGCCGCTGCGCGCGGCGGGCGAATTCTACATCGCCTACGATTTCGGCGTTGCCGGCGGTCTGGTCGGCCGCATCGACACGTCCATTCCCAACGGCCCCTATACCGGCCCCTATGCCTCGATCGAAAACTGCCACAACGCCGCCATCCCGAAGGAGATCGAGACGGTGTCCTATCTGGATCACGTCGGTTCTTTCGTCGGCTATCTCGATCTCGACTGCCCCGTGCATATCATCCACTGCTGCGGCGCGATCAACGACAGAAAAGCATATAACTATACCACGACTCAGTATGAGCCGATGTTCAGCTCCTGCGCGGAGTTCCCCCTGATCGGATTTGACGGGCCCGGCATTCAGCAGGCGCCCGGGTACTATTTCGACAATCGGATGTACGTGACGGATCAGCAGGTGATCTGGGATTTCGTCGATCCGACGGTCACGCTGGTCTGCGGCGGCATCCTGATTTCCGACGGCCCTTCGACCCCCTCGATCTATCAAACGGTGCTCGGCACATTCTCTCAGAGAAACGAGGTGCTCGATGAGCTGAACGCCTATGTGGCCAACTATCCGATCGGTTCGCTGGATTTTGACGGGCGGTATTTCGAGCTGACTTCGAAGATGCTGGACTGGAGCTGCGCGGATCCGGCGCACGTCACGCCGCACGTGGGCGGCTGCCCGGAATACGCGATCATCCATGCCGGCCCGGCAAACTTCACGCCGATCCCGACGGACGGCCCGGAGCCGGGTGCGATCTGGGAAACGCCGGCGGATCCCGACATGATCCCGTCCGATCCCAATGAGCCCGGCGCCACGGTCACGCACTCCCTGTCGCTCGAGGGCGATATCGGTGTGAATTTCTATGCAAGCGTTCCGACGCCGGATGCTGCCTGCTATATGGAATTCGTGTTTAACGACACGACGCTGAATGTACCGATTGATCTGAACAGATTCATCGAACGCGACGGTGTGGCGCTCTATAAATTCTCCTGCCCGGTGAACGCCTCGCAGACGTCCACCGAGGTGCAGGCGACGCTCTGGGTGCCGGACGACGGAACCATCGACCCGGCCGCCGGCTGGGGGCCGATCTTCGACAACGGATACTGCGGCAAAATGCTGGAGCCCTATTCTGTCAACCGATATCTTGAAGAGGTCTCGCAGAATCCGAGCTATCAGAACAACGTACCGCTGATGGATCTGATGCGCGCGATCTCCGTTTACGGCTTCTACACCAACGAGCTGTTCAGGACCGATCCGGCCTTTATTCCGTCCGAGCTCTTTGACGCATCCGCAATCGACGGCATTGACGCAGCCGCGCTGCAGAACTACGCTGCCGATACGCAGGATTTCGGCACGGAGATCGTCTATTACGGCTCCAGCCTCGAGCTGCGCACCACCACGGCGATCCACCATTATTTCACGCTCGCGCCCGGGGAGAATATTGAG
>JAFZNN010000121.1 GCA_017550895.1 Clostridia bacterium | reverse complement strand
TTGCCCTCGATGGAGGTCATCAGCGCGGTCTCCTCGCCGCAGACGAAGGCGCCGGCGCCCAGACGGATGTGCAGGTCGAAATCGAAGCCGGAATCAAAGATGTTCTTGCCCAGCAGGCCGTATTCGCGCGCCGCTTTGATCGCGATCTCCAGACGCTTGACAGCGATCGGATACTCCGCGCGCACGTAGATGTAGCCCTCGCTCGCGCCGGTGGCATAGCCGCAGATCGTCATCGCTTCCACGATGCAGTGCGGGTCGCCTTCGAGCACGGAACGATCCATGAACGCGCCGGGGTCGCCCTCGTCGGCGTTGCAGACCACGTATTTCTGATCCGCTTTGTTCGCCGCCGTGAAGCTCCACTTGCGGCCGGTCGGGAATCCGCCGCCGCCGCGTCCGCGCAGGCCGGAATCGCTGATGCACTTGACGACGTCCTCGGGCGTCATTTCGGTGAGCACCTTGCCCAGCGCGGCATAGCCGTCCATGGCAATGTATTCATCGATGCTTTCGGGGTTGATCAGGCCGCAGTTGCGCAGCGCGACGCGCTTCTGCGTCTTATAGAAGTTGGTGTCGTTGAGCGAAACATGCTTGGCCGCTTCCTCTTTCACCGCGTCGTCCACATCCGTGTAGACCAGCCGGTTCACGATACGGCCTTTGAGCAGATGCTCCTCAACGATCTCCGGCACATCCTCCGCCTTGACAAAGCTGTAGAAGGTGCCTTCGGGGTAGACGATCACAACGGGGCCGCGGGCGCACAGACCGAAGCAGCCGGTGGGCACCAGCTTCACCTCTTCCGCCAGACCCTGCTTTGCGATCTCCTCCTCAAACAGCGCCATGAGCTGTTTGCTGCCGGAGGAGGTGCAGCCCGTACCGCCGCAAACCAAAACTTGAGCACGAATCATAGTCTTTTTCCCTCCATATTACGCAAGCGCCTTGGTGATCGTGTAATCCGCGATCACTTGGCCGCCCTTAAGATGCTTTTCGATCACTTCCGCCGCTTTTTCCGGCGTCATTTTGATGTAGGTGACCTTTTCCTTGTCCGCCTCGAAGACCTCGACCACCGGCTCGAACTGGCAAACACCGATGCAGCCCGTCTGGGAGACGGTCACTTTATCGGCCAGGCCTTCCTTGTTGACGCCTTCCACGAAGGCATTGAGCACGGGTCTTGCACCTGCCGCGATCCCGCAGGTCGCCATGCCGACGACGACGCGGATCTCTCCGCTGCCCTCGCGCAGGATGACCTTATCCTTCATTTTCTCTCTGATCGCAGCAAGCTCTGCCAATGATTTCATAACATCGATCCTCTCTATTATAATTTTTTAAAAAACCACTGTTCTATTCGCAAGCAGGGAGCGCTTCATACCCTTCGCGCAGGTAATCGCCGATCCACTGCATCACGTCGTATTGATCAAGGGGCACATCGCCGAGCACGGCGCGCAGCTCCCGGGTGTCCAGCGTCACGGCGTCGCCGCCGCGGCTGTGGACGAACCGCCAGTCGATCCCCGGCGCGCCCTGAATGAGCGCGGTCACGGTGGAAATGATATCGCCCAGCGGCGTAAAGTCAATATGATTTTTATAAAATAGCGCTGTCACCGCCGTGCCGTGATCCGCCGCTTCCGCAGAAGAAGCGATCTCCACGCTGCCGCCGGTCTGCTCCGCCGCCAGTTTGAGCAGCGGCACGCCCAGCCCGACGCTGCGGGTGGTGCGGGTGGTGAAAAAGGGGTCCATCACGCTTTCGACCTGCGCCGCGGTCATGCCGCAGCCGTTGTCGACGATGCGGATCGTCAGCGTTTCGGCCGTTTCCGTCAGCTGGATTTCCACAAGCGTGGCGCCGGCCTTGACGGAATTCTGCGCGATATCCAGAATATTCAACGAAAGCTCTTTCATCGGCCACGCAGCCTTTCTATCAGCTTTGCGCGCACGGCGTCGGGATCGTCCGGCGCGGCGTCCAGCTCCAGGAAGTGCTCCCGGCCGCTGATGTCCCAGAGATAATGCGCGTCGGAGGAAACCAGCATCGGCTTGCCCGCAAGCGCCGGGAAGCGTTCGCGGTAAACCGCCGCGTTTGCCGGATCATGCATCTCCGCGCAGGAGAAGGGCGGCGTTTCGGGAAACACGCCCAGCACGGCGACGATGCCGTTGGCCTCGCGGTCGATATGCGCCGGGAAGCAGACGCCGCCGAAGCGCTCCGCAAGCGCAGGCGCCTCCTCCACGGTGATCTGCGTCGCGTTGGAGAGCAGGCACGGGTCCGTGCCGGTCACATGGTCGTTATCATCCATCTGCAGCTGCTCGCCGAAGATCTCCGGCCGGTTCGGGATCCGGACGCGCTGCGCATCCACCGCGTCGTTGAAGGCCAGTGCGGCCTCCAGCGTCGGGAAGAGGCAGACGACGTGGATCTCCTCCGCCGTGGTCAGCTCCATACCGGCGACCGGGATGATCCCCTGCCGCTGCGCCGCCGCGAAAAACGCCGGGCAGTTGCGGCAGGTGTTGTGATCGGTCAGCGCCATCAGGTCAAGCTGCGCGACCACGCCCATGCCCGCGATGTTGTTTGGCGTCATTTCATTGTCGCCGCAGGGCGACAGGCAGGAATGCAGATGCAGGTCGTAGTAGAATCTGCTCATATCAAAGCAGGCTGTGCAGCCTGCAGGCTATGCCGTAGGCGGAGAGCGGACTTGACAGCACGTTGATCCCCCTGGCCGCGGCCGTTTCTTTCACGGCGTCCTCCAGCGCAACGTCCTCCGCCAGCAGCACGCACGCCGTATCGGCGAGCGAAGCGACGGCAACCACATTGACGTTGGACATGATCGTGATCCAGGCGTCGTCCGCCTGCGCGCGGCCCATGACCCAGCTGAGCAGATCGCCGATATAAACGCCGGTGATCTCACGGTCCGCGTCGGGCAGCGTCACCGCCGTGAACTCCGGCAGCGCCGCAAGCTCACTGACCTTCATTCTTCGCCTCACCTCCGGCGTAATTGCGAATATACTCCTGAATCATCTCTTTATAAGCGATGATGCATTCGTTCTGATTGGCGTGGCCGAGCACGATATCCTCGGCAAACGCGCGGCAGTTCGGCGCGCCGCAGGAGCCGCAGTCGATGCCGGGCAGCTCCTTGCGCACGGCCTGGATCCGCGCCATCAGGCGCATGGATTCGCCGATATTGTCGCTCAGGCGGTTGAGCGGATGATAATCCGGCAGCTCGTCGAAAAAGGCGTTGCCGGGAATGAAGCTCCCCTCCTCCACGGGATTGAGCGAAACGGGCATATACCGCCGCAGCGTGTGCAGACGGTTTTTGGCCACAAAGGGATTTTCGATGGTCAGCACGCCGCCGACGCAGCCGCCGGGGCAGGCGTTGAGCTCCACGAAATCCACGGCGGGAATGTTGCCGTCCTCGATCTGATCGAGCACGGAGATCACATTCTCAATGCCGTCGGCCGCGATGATTTTATCATTGAACAGCGCGGACGCCTCGCCGCCGCACATGGCCCAGCTCAGACCGATGCGGCCGGCCTGAGTGCTGACGGTCGGCGTTTTTTCGCGTTTCATGATGTTGATCAGCTGAAAATAGACCTCGCTGACGGATACCACCAGATCCACCGCGCTTTTGTAGCTGCCGAAGCCGTTGCGCACATAGCTCACCTTCGCCGGGCAGGGCGAAATGAAACAAACGCCGATGTCCTCGGGCCGGAGCTCCGGGTGGAGGAACAGCGCGCGCTCGCGCGCCATCGTCGCGGCCACCTCCATGGGCGGCAGCAGCGGGATCAGGTTATCCTTCAGGAAGGGGAAGCGCAGCACGATCAGGCGCGTGATGACCGGGCAGGCGGTGCTGATGACCGGCTTTTTAATGCCCTCGGTCTGCAGATAGATCCGCGTGTAGGCGGAAACGAATTCCGCGCCCTTGGCGACCTCGAACACATCGTCGAAGCCGAGATCCAGCAGCCCCTGCAGCACATAATCCATATCGTCGAGATGGTCGAACTGCGCAAACAGCGTCGGCGCCGGCAGGGCGATTTTATACTTGAACTGATGAATCTTGTCGAGCGCATCGTAGCTGCTCTTTTTTGCGTTGTTGGTGCAGTTGCGGATGCATTCGCCGCAGTCGATGCAGCGCGCCGCGTCGATTTCGGCGCAGCCGCGGCGCACGCGGATGGCCTCCGTCGGGCAATGCTTCATGCAGGTCGTGCAGCCCGTGCATTTTTCGGCGTCCAGCGACACCGAATGAAGATAACTGTTCATAGGGAAGTCGTCCTTCGACCGCCGCAGGCGGCGGTTCAGTAATTCACCTTCATGGTGATGGTGGTGCCAACGCCCACCGCAGAATCGATCTGCATCTCATCGGTATAGCGCTTCATATTCGGCAGGCCCATGCCCGCGCCGAAGCCGAGGGAGCGGATATTGTCGCGCGCTGTGGAGAAGCCCTCCTCCATCGCCTTGTCGATATCGGCGATGCCGGGGCCGTGATCGGTCAGCACGATGCGGATGCAGCCGTCCTCCACCGTGACGTCGGCAACGCCGCCGCCCGCGTGGATTACCATGTTGATTTCGCCCTCATACATCGCGATGGACACCCTGCGGATCGTTTCGGGATCGAAGCCGAGCTGACGCAGATTCTTCTTCACCTGCACGGAGGCCTGCCCCGCGGAGGTGAAGTTTTCGCCGTCCACCTCGTAGTGGAAGATCAGGGCGTCAGCCATCGAGTTCACCGTTTCCTTTCAGCCCGTTGGCATAGAGAATGCCGCAGGCCTCATACATGCGCTTGGACGTGGCGAGCACGGCGATCCCGCTCTCGCAGGCGAGCTCCACCATGGCCGGGGTCGGCTGCTTGGAGCGCACGAACACGATGCACCGCATATCCATCATCTCCGCGGTGCGGATCACCTGCGGATTGACAAGCCCGGTGAGCAGCACGGCCTGATGCTTGACATAGGCCAGCACGTCGCTCATCATATCGCTGCCGCAGGCGGACTGGATCTCGCAATCGGGATCGTCGCCGCAGAGCATCTGCGCATCCAGCAGTGTTTTAATCTCGTTGATCGTCATTGCTGAACCCCCGCCGGCACTCAGGCATATTTCGCAAGAATATCCTTCACCTGATCGGGCGTGACGCGGCCGTAAACATCGTCATTGACGGTGAAGACCGGCGCGAGACCGCAGGCGCCGATGCAGCGGCAGGCCTCGAGCGAAAACTTGAGGTCGTTCGTGCATTCGCCCGCTTCGATGCCCAGCTGCTTGCTGATTTCATCGAGCACATCCTGGGAGCCCTTGACGTAGCAGGCGGTGCCCAGGCAGACGGAGACGTTGTATTTTCCCTTGGGGGAAAGCGCGAACTGCGCGTAGAAGGTGGACACGCCGTAGACTTTCTGCAGCGGCACATCCATCCCGTCAGCGATCATTTTCTGCACTTCGATGGGGAGATATCCGTAGATCTCCTGCGCCTTCTGCATCACATGCATGAGCATGCTCTTGTCGCCCTTGCACTCCTCGATCACGGCCTGCAGCTGCGCTTCCTGCGCAGCGGTGCCCGCAAAAGGAACCTTGCTGATCTTTTTGAGCATAACTTTTTCCTCCATCACTGTTTTGATATCGGTTGTCACAGCTGCGGACGCCGGCGAGCCGGCAGACCGCATTTTTTGTATTATAACATAGTCTTTAAAAAAAATCTATAGTTTTTCGGCTCTAAATCTGCGGAATTTCCGCCGATATCTGCAGTTTTTTTGGTCAATATCCACACATCCCTTTTTTTCGTTGATTTTTCCGCCCGGATGTGGTATAGTTTTTTAAATATGAGTGCCTGGATTTTGCAGGAACGCGGGAGGAATGCGGATTGAACACCCGGCGGGAGTTTCCGATCGTCACGGTCACAAAAAAAGCGGAGGCGTCGCTGCGGCGCGGGCATCCCTGGGTCTATGCCGAGGAGATCACCGGCCAAATCGGCGAAGCGGAAAACGGCGCGCTGGTCGACGTCTGCTCGCAGAAGGGCGTCTATCTCGGCACCGGTCTGCTCAGCGAGCAGAGCAAGATCCGCGTGCGCCTGCTCTCGCAGAATGCCAACGAGCGCTTTTCCCCGGCCTTCTGGGAACGCCGGCTGCGGTACGCGCTCGACTACCGGCAGACGGTCATGGGCGCGGATTTCGCCTGCTGCCGCCTGGTTTTCGGCGAAGCGGACGGGCTGCCCGGCCTGACCGTCGACCGGTTTTCCGACCTGCTGGTCACCCAGGTGCTGACCTACGGCGTCGAGCAGCGCAAAGCGATGCTTTATGAGATGCTTGTTCGGCTGCTGGCCGAACGCGGCGCGCCGGTGCGCGGACTGTTTGAGCGCAACGACGTCGCCATCCGCGCGCTGGAGGGTCTGCCGCAGGAAAAGGGCTGGTACGGCGGCCTGCCCCATCCGGACAGCCCCGTCACGCAGATCACGGAAAACGGCATTCTTTATGACGTCGATGTGGAAAACGGTCAGAAAACCGGCTTTTTCCTCGATCAGAAATACAATCGGCTGGCTGTGGCCAGACTGGCCGCCGGCAAGCGGGTGCTGGACTGCTTCACGCACACCGTCTCCTTCGCCCGCACCGCGGCGAAGGGCGGCGCGGCCCACGTCACGGCCGTGGACGGGAGCGAGCCGGCGGTTTCCGCCGCCAGGCAGAACGCCGAACGCAACGGCCTTGCCGACCGGATGGATTTCCTGTGCGCGGATGTGTTCGACCTGCTGCCCGCGCTGGCGGAGAACGGCGGCAAGCCCTACGACTTCATCATTCTCGATCCTCCGGCTTTCACGAAAAGCCGCAAAACGGCGGAGAGCGCGGCGCGCGGATATAAAGAAATCAACTACCGCGCCATGAAGCTCCTCCCCCGCGGCGGCTATCTCGCCACCTGCTCCTGCTCGCATTTCATGCCGGCCGCGCGGTTCGAGGCGATGCTTGACAGCGCCGCCGCCGACGCGCAGGTGCAGCTACGGCAGATCGAAGCGCGGCAGCAGTGCATGGATCATCCGATCCTGCGCAACGTGCCGGAAACGGACTATCTGAAATTCTACATTTTCCAGGTGGTTTGACCGCGCTTTTCACCGGTCGCCCGTCCCGGAGAGGAAGCCGATCGTCCGGCGGCCGCCCCGCACGGCGCGATAAATTGCAGGAAAAATTGCAAATTCCGATTCTTGTCCCCCGTCTCCGCCCCGATCCCGACCCTGCGCCGTCCTTTGCGGACTGTCCGGCCGTCCCCGCGGCGGAGAAATTCAATACATATGAAAGATAAGGAGCGCCTATGTCTGATTACACCTCGGCCATCATCGGCCACGTCACACTCGACACCAACACCGATCACCTGGGCAACACCGTGCGGATCGTCGGCGGCGCGGTGATTTATTCCTCCGCCGCAGCGCACGCGCTCGGCCACAGGGTCGCCGCCGTGACCAAATTCGCGCCGAAGGACGCCGACCGTCTGGCGCAGTTCACGATCCCGCGGGAGGATATCTTCTGCCTGCCCTGCGAGCACTCGACCGATCTGGTCAATATCTACCACACGGCGGACAAGGAGCGCCGCACCTGCGCCTGCCTTTCCAAAGGCGACCCCTTCACGGTCGCCGAAATCCCGGATCTCGACGCGCAGATCTATCATCTGGCGGGGCTGGTCTACGGCGATTTCAACCCGGAAATCATCCGGGAACTGGCCAAGAAAGCCCCTGTGGCGCTGGATGTGCAGGCCTGTCTGCGGCATGTGGCCGACGACGGCTCGATGTTTTTTGCCGACTGGAGCGACAAGCTGACCTGCCTGCCCTACATCACCTATCTGAAGACCGACGCCGCCGAGGCGGAGATCCTGACCGGCACGGACGATCGCCGTCTGGCCGCAAAGCAGCTCTATGCCTGGGGCGCAAAGGAGATCCTGATCACCCACAACACCGAAGTGCTCGCCTATGACGGCAGGGATTTTTCTGTCTGCCCGATCCGCGCGCGCAATCTGAGCGGACGCACCGGTCGGGGCGACACCACCTTCGCCGCCTACATCAACGAACGGCTGACCCGCAGCATTCCGGAGGCCCTGCTGACCGCGACGGCCACGGTTTCGCTCAAGATGGAAACGCCCGGTCCCTTCCGCGGCACGCGCGCCGACGTGGAGGCCTATATCGACGCTTTCTACCCGGAATTCCGCTGATGCGCGAAAATGCAACAAATCCTGCATTTTCACTTCACAGATTCTTTTCCGAACGTTCAAAGTGCATTCATACCCATTTCATAAATGCGGCCTATGATATAGATGCATCCGGCGGGAGCCGCAACCCGCCGCGTGCTGCTCATTTTTGAGCATCTCGTTCGGGCGGCCCCACCGCCCGTGCGAACCCCTCCTCTATTCAACCCCATGCAGAAAAAGGTGCTGAAAAGCATCTTTTTTTGCTTTCACGGATTTGCACGTCCGAAACCGCGCGCCGCTGCATAAAATGAGAGTGGCGGCGTCTGATCCGCCGCTGCGGGCCAAGTGATCCGGTGCCGGATTTGGCCGCGCGGACCGCCCTTCCGGCCGGCCCGAAACGAGCCGCCGGAGCCGCGGTTTCCGGCGGCTGCGGCGCGTCGGATCCGCCCCGCAAAAGGGCCCGGAAAAGAGCCCGCAAAAAAAAGATTGCATATTTCAGAAAAATAGTGTATAATATCTTAAAATATTTTATAATGGGTGTATTTTTGACTGGGGGATGTCTTTTCATCATGTATGCCTATTTCGATAACAGCGCAACCACGGCGCCCTGCCCGGAAGCGGTCGAGGCGATGCACCGTGCGCTGACTGTGTGCTGGGGCAACCCCTCTTCCCTGCACGGGATCGGCAACGCCGCGCAGGCGCTTCTGGAGGACAGCCGCGCCGCCGTTGCCAACGCGATCGGCTGCGAGCCGACCGAGCTGCTTTTCACGAGCGGCGGCACGGAAGGCAACAATCTCGCCGTGCTCGGCGCCGCGTATCAGCTGCGCCGGATGGGCCGTCGCATCGTCTCCACCGAGATCGAGCATGCCAGCGTCGAAGAGGCGCTGCAGCAGCTCGAGGCGGAGGGCTTTGAAGTGATCCGGCTGCATCCCGACCGCAGCGGCCATATCAGCGAACGCGCGCTTTATAACGCGGTCGACCGTCAGACCGTTCTGGTCACCATGATGCTTGTCAACAATGAAATCGGTTCCATCCTGCCCGTGGCCGCCGCGAAACGCGCCGTGCTCTCCGCACGCGCGCCCGCGCTGATTCATTGCGACGCGGTGCAGGCCTTCGGCAAGCTGCCCGTCCGGCCCGCGCGGCTGGGCGTCGATCTGATGACGGTCAGCGCGCACAAGATCCACGGCCCCAAGGGCGTCGGCGCGCTGTATCTTCGCAAGGGGGCGCGCATTCATCCGCGATCCTTCGGCGGCGAGCAGGAGCGCAAGCTCCGCCCCGGCACCGAGCCGATGCCCGCGATCGCCGGCTTCGCGGCCGCCGCCCGCGCTCTGCCCGAGCCGAACACCGCGCTCACACAGGTCACGGCGCTGCGCGATTATTTCTGCGACCGTCTCTCCGCCATCGACGGCGCGGTCGTCAATTCGCCCGCCGACGGGCTGCCCTATATCGTCAATTTTTCGATCCCGGGCGTGAAGTCCGAACCGATGCTGAATTACCTTTCCGCCAACGGCATTTGCGTTTCCGGCGGATCCGCCTGCTCCAAGGGCAAAAAAAGCCGCGTGCTGACCCGCCTGGAGCTGCCGCAGGCGCTGATCGACAGCGCCGTGCGCGTGAGCTTTTCGCGCAGCACCACGCTGCAGGAGATCGACCTGCTCCTGCAGGGCATTGCCGCGGCAAAGGCGGCCATTCGTTCCAGATAATCAGACTGCAGAAAGCAATAGTGAGTCAAACAATGAAAGAAGTTCTACTGATCAAAAACGGCGAGCTTGCGCTCAAAGGCATGAACCGCCGCACCTTTGAGGAAATGCTCATCAAGAATATGCGGCGGCGGCTGGAATCGCTCGGCGGCTTCACCTTCACCACCGCGCAGTCCACCATCATGGCGGAGCCCCTGCGGGCGGACTGCGACCTGGAGGAGGCCGCGGAGCGGCTGAAAAAGGTCTTCGGCATCGCGGGCTTTTCCCGCGCCGCCGCCGTTGAAAAAAAGATGTCGGTCATCCTGCGCGCCGCGGAAGAGTATCTGGCGCCCGAGCTGCTGGCCGCCCGCACCTTCAAGGTCGAGGCCAAGCGCTCCGACAAGCAGTTCCCGCTCAGATCCCCTGAGATCTGCGCAGAGGTCGGCGGCTATCTGCTGCGGAAATATCCGCACCTGACCGTGGACGTCCACAATCCGGATCTGACCGTCACCGTGGAGGTGCGCGACGCCTACGCGTTCATCCACGGCAAGCAGATCAAGGGCGCCGGCGGGATGCCCACCGCCTCCGCCGGGCGCGCGGCGCTGCTGATCTCCGGCGGCATCGACAGCCCCGTGGCCGGCTACATGCTGGCCAAACGCGGGCTGGAGCTGGTCGCCGTGCATTTCGCTTCGCCGCCCTATACCAGCGAACGCGCCGAGCAGAAGGTCTGCTCCCTGCTCAAGCAGGTTGCGAAATACAGCGGGCGCATCGCGCTTTATATCGTTCCGTTCACGGAGATCCAGGAGCAGATCAAGGATCACTGCCCCGAGGAAATCTTCACCGTCATCATGCGGCGCATGATGATGCGCATCGCGCAGACGCTCGCCGTCAGGGAGCGCTGCGGCGCGCTGATCACGGGCGAGAGCGTCGGCCAGGTGGCCAGTCAGACGCTGCCTGCGCTGGCCTGCACCGACGCGGTCTGCTCGATCCCGGTGTTCCGGCCGCTGATCGGGATGGACAAAGACGAGGTCGTGGCGATCTCCCGCCGCATCGAAACCTTCGAGATCTCCATCCTGCCCTATGAAGACTGCTGCACGGTCTTTACGCCGCGCCATCCGCGCACGCGCCCGACGCTGGACTATGTCGCGCGCTGCGAGCAGGCGCTGGAGATCGACGCGCTCGCGCAAAGAGCGCTCGAAAACGTCCGATTCATGCAAATCAGAGCTTATTGATAACGGAGGCCGTCCATGGCGATCTGTGAAATCCTGTCCGTCGGCACCGAGCTGCTGCTCGGCGATATTCTGGATACCAATGCGCAGTTTCTCTCGCGGGAGCTGGCCGCGCGCGGCATCTCCGTGCTGCGGCGCACAACGGTCGGCGACAATGCGGGCCGCCTGCGCGCCGCGCTGCAGACGGCGCTGGACGCCGGCGATATCGTCCTGATCACCGGCGGGCTCGGCCCCACGGCGGACGATCTCACGCGCGACGTCGCCTGCGAGCTGCTGGGCTTCCCGCTGCAGACCGATCCGGAAATCGCCGCCGGACTGCGCGCATTTTTCGCTTCCCGCGGTATGGACATGCCGCAGGAAAATCTGCGGCAGGCGCAGATCCCGGTCGGCGGCACCGTTTTTCCGAATCCCAACGGCACCGCGCCGGGCATCGGGTTGAAAAAGGACGGCAAATGCGTCATCCTGCTCCCCGGTCCGCCGCGCGAGATGCGGCCGATGTTCTATGAGAGCGCCGTGCCGTTTCTGAAAGAGTACACCGACGGCGTCATTGTTTCCCACACCGTGCGCACGATGGGCATCGGCGAAAGCGCCATGGCCCACACGGTCGCCGATCTGCTGGAGCGCGCGAATCCCACCGTCGCCCCCTACGCGAAGACCGGCGAAGCGCTGCTGCGCGTCACCGCCCGGGCGCAGGACTCCGCGGCAGCCGAAGCGCTTTGCGCGCCGGTGCTCGCCGAGATCCGCCGCCGGCTGGGCGAAAAGGTCTACGGCCTGGATCTGAACGGCGTGGAGGAAGCCGTGGTCGCGCTGCTCAAAGCGCAGGGCAAAACGATCGCCACGGCGGAGAGCTGCACCGCCGGCCTGATCTCCAAGCGCATCACAGACGTGCCCGGCGCGAGCAACGTGTTTCAGTTCGGCGCCGTCACCTATTCCAATGAATATAAAGAAAAGATCCTCGGCGTGCGCCGCGAAACGCTCGAACGCTTCGGCGCGGTCAGCGAAGCAACGGCGCGGGAAATGGCCGCGGGCATCCGTCGCCTGACCGGCGCGGATCTCGGCCTGTCCGTCACGGGCATCGCCGGCCCGGGCAGCGACGGCACTGATAAACCGGTCGGCCTGTGCTACATTGCGCTCGACACGGCGGACGCGCAGCTCTGCGAGGAGCTGAACACCGGCCGCAGCGACCGGGCGTTCAATCGATTCTATAATGCATCCCATGCGCTCGACCTTGCGCGGCGCTATCTGGAAAGGAGGGGCTGCACTTGAAACAAGACAACAAGGCGGTCCTGCCGCTGCTCTGCGTGCTGCTGGCGATCGTCGCCGGCCTGCTGACATTCATGACCGTCAAGAACCTGAAGGCGGACGAAACCGGCGAGGTGCAGACGGCGGCCGCCGCAGCCTACACCATGCCCGGCGCGGTCGAATACGACGCGCTGAACGCATCGCTGGTGAAGGTGCAGTCAAAGCAAGCCAAATCCGCGACGTATCCGGACGGCATTCTGGAAAACCTCAAGCAGGTGTACGCCATCAACGACGACGTGGCCGGGCGCCTGACCATTCCCGGCACGGAGATGGATACCGTGGTCATGCAGAGCGACGACAATGAGTATTATCTGCGCCGCGATTTTTACGACCGGTACACCTACGAAACCTCCGGCACGAATTACGGCAACATCTATCTGGATTACCGCTGCAGCAACAACGGCTATCTCGACAAGAACACGGTCATCCACGGCCATACCACCGGGCGGGACACCGGCGTGCCCAAGCAGTCCTTCCGCTCCCTTTATGATTATCGCGACCGGCAGCACTTCATCAACTGCCCGATCATCCGCTATTCCACGCTCTTCGGAGAATACACCTATAAGATCTGCGCGGTGTTTTATTCCACAACGCAGCCGTCCGCAGACAACGGGTACTTTTTCAATTATATCTATCCCGATATGTCCGACAGCAATATGGTCGGCTATATCGAGCAGGTGAAGCAGCGCGCGCTGTATGAAACCGGCGTTTCGCTTGAGCCCACCGATAAAATCATCACCCTGTCCACCTGTATTTATGATTACGGCAAAAGCGTGGATACCCGTCTGGTCGTGGTCGGGCGGCTGCTGCACGAGGGAGAAAGCACAGCCATCGATCCCGCGCTTGTGAAGGATCACCCCGACTACCGCCGCCCGCAGATCTGGTACAACAGCAAGGGGAAAACCAATCCCTACCGCGACAGCATCAGCTGGCAGCCCAGTCCAAACTAAGAGATGATGGAGGAAGAGAGTCATGGATCATCAGAACAATCAAAACAATCAGCTGCCCGGCAGCATCCTTCCGCTGACGGATGACGAAGCGATCAAGGAAATCGACCTGGGCAAGTTTCTGGACGACGCCGGTTCCGATGCGCCGGTTTTTGAAGGATTCCATGAGGACATCGAACGGAAAAGAAACTCGATCGAAAGCGAGCTGGATTCCCTCTATGATTCCATTCTGCGCAGCGGCCGCTCCACGATCGTCCCCCGTTCCTTCTCGGAGCTGACCGCGGATGAGGCGGGCGCAAGCCGGCCCGCGGCGGCGCCTGCAGCGCCGGAAGCGCCGCTCGACACGCTCTGGATGAGCCCGGAGGATTATATGGATCTTCCCGCTCCGGAAGCGCCGACGGCAACGCCCGAGGAATCCGTCTTTTCGCCCGAGGCCGTGAACGCGCCCTCGAGTGAAACGCTGGACGCGGCAAAGGACGACATCTTCAGCCTGATCGACGATCTGAAATCCGGCCTGACGGCGGATCTCGGATTCGGCAGCCTGCGCAAGGAAATCGAATCCAGCCCGGATATCGCCCCGGTTTCGGAGGATCTTTCCGCCGTCGCCGCGCAGATCGAGCCGCCTGAAACGCCCCCCGCGAGCGACCCGGCCGATCTGCCGATATCCAAACGGCCGCTCCATACGCAGTCTCTGGTGGACGCCGTGCCGCCGGAGGATCTGCCCCTGAACACCCCGATCAATGAACCGGCCGGTCCCGTGATCCCGCAGGACTTCACGCCGATCGACGAGCCTGCCGGCCCCGTGATCCCGCAGACGCCGGAAGCGCCCGCGGACGCCGCGCCGGTGGAGCTGGATTTTGACCTGGATACGATCCTCCTGCCGGAGGAAGCACCGGAAGCGGCGGCTGCAGAAGTCCCTGCGGATGTGCCCGCCGCGCCGCACGCGAAAAAGCGTTCGCTGGACGATATCGACGCGGATGACATCGACCTGAGCGAGATCGATCTGGACGAACTGGTCGCCGGTCTCGACACAGAGCCCGCGCCTGCCCAGACGCAGCCCGAAGCGCCCGCGGAAGACGATTTCTTTCCGGATGTCGTAGAGCTGCCGCAGGATGAGGCCCCCGTTGCGCCCGCGCAGCCGGCGCCCGCCGCGGACGCCTTTGACGATTCGCTCCCCGCGGATCTGGCGGAGCTGCTCGGCGATGATGACGGCGAAGAAGCGCTGGCGGCGGATGAGGAAGCTGCGGACGCGTTCTCTGACAGCGAGCTTGACGCCCTGCTGGCCGAAGCGCTGCCGGAGGAGATGCCCGCGCCCGCCGTTGCGCCGGAGACAACGCTGACGCCGGACGCGCCGGAGGAGAAGCTGCCGGAGGATCTGCTTTTTGAAGATGCGCCGGAAGCGCTGCCGGTCGAGGAAGCCCCCGCCGAACCGCTTGCGGAAACGGTTGTTGAGGAACCCGCAATGGAAGCACCCGTCGACGCCGACGACTTCATTGCAGCGGAAGAACCCGACGAAGTCCTCCCCGCGGAAGAATTCTCCGTCGAGGCGCCCCCTGTCGAGGAGATTCCTGTTGAAGAAATCCCTGTTGAAGAGATTCCTGTAGAAGAAATTCCAGTCGAGACGCTCCCCGAGGAAACGCCGGAACCGGCCATGCCGGCCCCGCCCGCCGAACAGCCGGCGGAGCGCACACCGATCCTCGCGCCGATCGACTTTGAGATTGACCTGGACGCCGCGCCGCAGACGCCCGACGCCGACCTGCCCGCAGCGCAGGAGAATGATTTCGCCGCCGGTCTGACGGAGCTGCTCGGCGAACCCGGCGAGCTGCCGCCCGCCCCCGCCGCTGAAAAGGCGAACGATTTTGACGACGAGCTGTCGGAGCTGCTCGGCGAGCCCGGTGAGCTGCCGGCCAAGCCGGAGGCGCCCGCGGCGGAACCGCCCGCAGCGAAAGAAAACGACTTTGCCGCCGAACTGACGGAGCTGCTCGGCGATGACGCCGGCCTGCCGGTCGAGCCCTCTGCGCCGCACGCGCCGATCGAGGCCGCCGCGCCGGATTATCAGCAGCGCGTGATCGACGCCATCCGCGCCGAAGACCGCCCGCTGGTCATCACCGCGCATGACGACGACGAAACCTTTGACGATCCCGAGGCCAGCAAGACCCGCAAGCAGAAAAAAGCCGAAAAGAAAGCCGCCAAGAAGAAGGGCGGCGTCGGCGAAGTGATCCGCAAGATCGTGCTGACCCTCTCCATCCTCACCATCATCGGCAGTCTCGGTTTCCTGGCCAACACCTATCTGATCGAGCCGCTGCGCTTCAAGAATGACGCTGCCGCCGTGGCGGAACAGCTCAGCCAGGCCCACAGCATGCACGGCGATTCCACCGAAGTGGACGCCAACATCAAGGCGGAGAATCCCGATGTGGTGTTCCCCGAGGGCATGCTTGCCAAGTATGCGCGGCTTTACGCGGCCAACAGCGATCTGCGCGGCTGGATCTCCATCCCGAAGCTTGAGATCAACCTGCCCGTGACCCAGGGCAAGGATAACGATTATTATCTGCACCGCAACGTCTACGCCAAACGCACGGAATACGGCGTTCCCTTCTTTGATTACCGCATGACGGATTTCAAGTCCCTGCACCGCAACACCGTCGTTTACGGCCACAACAAGCGCTATGACGACCTGATCTTCGGCATGCTCGAAAACTACCGTGAGATCTCCGGCTTTATGGACGCGCCCGTGATCGAATGCAACACCATCTACGGCGATCACACCTGGTTCGTCTATGCCGTGTTCATCACGAACTCCAACCCCAGCCAGGACAACGGCTATCTGTTCCCCTACAACTTCATCGACGTGAGCGATGCGAAGTTTACGGAATATATCAAAGAGATCGACAAGCGCAAGCTCTACACCACCGGCGTCGACCTCAACAAAGATGACAAGATCCTGACCCTCTCCACCTGCTGCTATGATTTTGACGGCGCGCGCCTGGTTGTGGTTGCGCGTATGCGCCGCGAAGGCGAAAGCGTGACGGTCGACACCTCCCGCGCCTCGCTCAATCAGAATCCGAAATATCCGCAGGCCTGGTATGACGCAAACAAGAAGAGCAATCCCTATGAGGCGGACGCCCGCTGGTAAACGATCCTGACGTCCCGCATCAATTGTCCCAATGGAAGGAACGGTGAAACAGAATGGAACAACAGATACGACTGTGCATCTTCGGCGATGCCGCCGCTGACACAGCGGATCTCAGATCCCTGCTGTTCGGCAGATCCGACGCACCGGAGCCCGAACTGTATCCCGACCACGAAGCCTTTTGCTCGGCCGTTGTCAACGCCGCGCAAGCAGAGGGCGGCACCGTCATTGCCGCCGCAGTTTCCGGCAGCTACACGGCCGCCAAGCTGCGCCTGATCAAAGCCTTCGGCTGCAAGGCCGTCAAGAGCAAGCCCATCCTCGCCGCGCTGGAAGGCAGCGGACTGGAGGGCCGCGCGGCGGACCTGGAATCCGCCGTACCGGCAGGCGCGACGGTCTTCCCCGGCCCGCAGGGCAGGTATTCCGCCTTCGCGTTTCGCGGCGGCAACAGCCGCGTGCTGTTTCTGCCCGCCGACGCGCAGCTGCTTTCCGCGCTGCCGCTGGACGCCATTCGGCAGGAACTGCCGATTTCAAGAGTCCCGACCAAAGCGGAGCAGCTTGCGGCGGATATACGCGCCGTGGTCGCCCGCGGAAAGAAGATCGCCGTGGCGGACACGGAAGAAGCCGCGCTGCTGCTGAAGGTCATTCTCGCGGCGCCGCAGGCGGAGGACGTCTTCTTCCCCACGGAGATCAAGGGCGGCAAAAAGAAAAAGCGCACGGATATCCATGCGCAGGCCAGAGCCGCCAAGGAGGCGGCGGACGCGGAGCTCGGCGTTGCCGTTTCCGAACTGCAGACCGATGATACGGGCGCGTCCTATATCACGGTCAGCGTTGCGGATTCCGACTGCGCGAGGGCGGCGGACGTCTACGCCGTGCCCGAGGAATCGGAGCAGCAGCTGGCCACGGCGGCCGTGCTGCAGGTCTGCAGCATGATGAACGCGCTCTCCGCCGAGGACGCGCTGAACCCGCCGACCGACGCCGTGCCGAAGAAAAAGGGCATGCGCAAATCCCTGCTGTTTGCCATTCTAGGCATCGTGGCAGCATTGATTCTCTGCGGCGTGCTGATCTTTGTGATGGGCAGCCGCTCGAATGCGATCGAAACCGGCAGTCTGCGCACCGACGCGGCGGGGCACGACAGCATCCTGGAATCCGATCTTCTGGAGGAGGATTCCGTCAAGGAGCGCGGCGACAGCGGACGCCTCGAAGACGACGAGGATATGACGCATTCATTCTTTGACGGCATTTCCAACGCCATCGACAACCGCGCCGCAGCCGCGACCACCACCACAGAAGCGCCGACGCTGCTTTCCGGCCTTGTCACCACCGTCATTCAGGTGGCGGCCAACCGCAGCCTTCCGGCAACGACCACGCTGAAGACCACTGTCGCGGCAAACCGCGCGCCCGCCGCAAAAACGACGGCGGCCGCAACCACCTTTGTGATCAATCCGCCGCTTGCAGCGACGGTCAGCACGACCAAGGGTGCGGCGACCACCACGACCAAGCCGACCACGACCACCACAAAGCCCACCACCACGACCACGAAGCCGACCACGCGCATCACCGCGGGCGACGTCGATGTGGGCAAGGGCGTCACCGGCAACACCGTGACGCCGGACCGCAAGGTGCCCGCGGGCTCGCAGGGCGTGTTTGTGTTCAAGGCCTACGGCTGGGGCCACGGCGTTGGCATGAGCCAGCAGGGCGCGATCGTCATGGCGCGCAACAACGGAAGCAACTATGCGCAGATCCTGCAGCATTATTATCCCGGCACGGAAATCCTTTCCGACAGCACCACGCCGTCGAGCGTCGTCTACGGCGGCACGGAGATCCCGCTGATCCCCTATCTCTGCCGCTCCACCAAGGCGGAAATCGGCGACGATTCCCCCATTGAAGCCATCAAGGCGCAGATGATCGTCATCTACACCTTTGCCAAATACTATAATTATAAGGTGAATTCCTCTCTGCACGCCTACAAATCCTCTTATGATTATCAGGGCACGCGCATTTATGAGGCCTGCATGGAGGTGCTGGGCATCAGCAGCGAGGGCGAAACGCCGCAGGCCCTGTACGTTGCCTACAACGGCAAGCCCGCCGCGACGAGCTATTTTGACACAGCGGCCGGCAAGACGACCTCGGCCAGCAGCGTCTGGGGCAATCCGGACAGCATGTATCCCTACATGACCGGCGGCGTGCCGAGCCCGGAGCCCGTGATGGTTTCCACCCGCACGTTTACGGCGGAGGAAATGCGCAGCTTCATCGAAAGCTACGGCGCAAAGAAGGGCGTCAATTACAATCTCGGCAGCGATCCCTCCACCTGGCTGGAGATCGTGGAGCACGACGCCTCCTACAGCAGCAACATCGGTTATGTGACGACCATGCGGGTCGGCGACAAGCAGATGCGCGGCGACACCTTCCGC
>JAFZNN010000120.1 GCA_017550895.1 Clostridia bacterium | reverse complement strand
GGTCCGGCCGGCCGATGCTGTCCTTGAAGGGCAGATTGAGCACCTTTTCATGCTGGCGCAGGAACCAGGTGTCGGCCTTTGTGCCGGCCAGGCGCGTGCAGTGGATGCGGGACTGCTGCCCGGCGCCCACGCCGATCGCCTGCCCGTCCACGGCATAGCAGACGGAATTCGACTGCGTATATTTAAGCGTGATGAGCGCGATGATCAGATCGCGCACGGCGATTTCGGGCAACTCTTTATTGGCGGTCACAACATTCTGCAAAAGCGCGCGATTGATTTTGAATTCATTGCGGCCCTGCTCAAACGTGACGCCGTAAACCTGCTTGTGCTCCACCGGGGCGGGCACATAGGCCGGATCGATCTGCACGATGTTGTAACTGCCCTTGCGTTTGGATTTCAGGATTTCGAGCGCTTCCGGTGCGTAGCCCGGCGCGATGATGCCGTCGGACACCTCGCGCTGAATCATTTTGGCGGTCGTCACGTCGCACACGTCGGAGAGCGCGACCCAGTCGCCGAAGGAGCACATGCGGTCCGTGCCGCGGGCACGCGCGTAGGCGCAGGCCAGGGGACTGTCGTCCAGCCCTGCGATATCGTCGACAAAGCAGGCTTTTTTCAGCGTGTCGGAGAGCGGAATGCCCACAGCCGCGGAGGTGGGGCTCACGTGCTTGAAGGACGTCACGGCAGGCAGGCCCAGCGCTTCCTTGAGCTCCTTGACCAGCTGCCAGGAATTGAACGCGTCCAGGAAGTTGATATACCCCGGGCGGCCGTTGAGGATCTCGATCGGAAGATCGCCGCCGTCGGCCATGAAGATTTTCGCGGGCTTCTGGTTGGGATTGCACCCGTATTTCAGTTCAAATTCTTTCATGCTGCGCTCCTTTATTGATTCTTATTGATCAGGCGGCTTTCGGCTTCGCCCGTTGCGAGATCGGTATAGCGGACATACAGCGAGATCTTGTTATCGGCGTCCAGCCCGTCCCAGAGCGCCGAAGTGAACGCGTCGATCTCATCGGGGATCGCAACGCGCTCGGGCTCGCCCTGGAAGGTCGGGATCGGATTGCCGTCGCAGACGTAGGTGTGAAGAAAATGGCCGACGCCCGGCAGCGCGGGATAGGAGAACGTATAGCGGCTGCACGCAGAGCCGGCGGCGTCCGCGCTTTTGAGAATGCTCATTTCATAGCTGAAATCCCCGTTCTCAAAGGTCAGCATGCCGCTGATGCGCGGCGTGAAATTCGGCGCATCCGGCTCGAATTCCCGCGTCTCAAGCGCGCCGGAAAAGGTTTTGCCCGCCTTGAGTCCGTCATAAATCGTATCGGTCTGATCGCCGTTGGTCACGATCAGGCGGTTGCCGAGCGTGCGCAGGGCGGCATAGATGATCAGGCTCGGATCCTCAACCTTTGAGGCGTCAAAGGGCTCGGTATAGATCACGCCGTCCTTTTCGGCAAAGATGCGGTTGCGGCTGTTCGCGCTGCGGCCCATGATGAAATACGCGGTGCACGCGCGTTTGCCGTCGGCCGTTTTGCCGATGACGATGCCGCGCCCGACATAGCTGTTGCCGCGAATGCGGTCCTCGATCGGTCTGATTTCATAAATATCCATGACGCTCATCCTTTCTGCCCGAGAATCTCTCGGCTGATCATTTCAACGGCGGCCGGAAGCAGCTTCCATTCCGCCTGCTCCATCACGCGGCGCTGCAGCACCTCGGGCGTATCGCCCGGCAGCACGTCCACGGCTTTCTGCAGCAGGATCTCGCCGCCGTCGGGGATTTCATTGACAAAATGCACAGTCGCGCCCGTGACCTTGACGCCCTTTGCGAGCGCCGCTTCATGCACATGCAGCCCGTAGAAGCCCTGCCCGCAAAACGAGGGGATCAGGGACGGATGCACGTTGAGGATCCGCCGCTCATAACGCGCGGTGAAATCCGCGCTCAGGATGCTCATGAAGCCGGCCAGCACGATCAGATCGATCTGACGCGCCGCAAGGGCTTCGAGGATCGTTTGCTCAAACGCAGCCTGACTGTCGCAGTCTTTTTTCGTGATCACAGCGGTTTCAACGCCGGCGTTTGCGGCGCGCGTGAGCGCGAAGGCGTTCGGATTGTTGGAGATCACGAGCACAACGGCGCCGCTGGCGATCTGCCCGCTTTGCTGCGCATCCAGAATCGCCTGCAGATTCGTGCCGCCGCCGGAAACCAGCACGGCGATTTTCGCTTTCTTCTGATTCATGGCTTCCTCCGCTGTCAGCGAATCACGATCTTTTCGCTGCTTTGCGCGATCGTGCCGATGATATAAGCGTCTTCGCCGTTCGACTGCAGGATTGCAAGCGCGCGTTCGGCGTCCGCGGGCGAAACGACGATGCTCATGCCGACGCCCATATTGAACGTGTTGAACATATCGCGCTCGCTGATGCCGCCGGTCGCGGCGATCAGATCGAAGATCGGCAGCACGCGGATGCTGCTTCGATCGATCACGGCGCCCAGGCCGTCCGGAATGCTGCGCGGGATATTCTCATAGAAGCCGCCGCCGGTGATG
>JAFZNN010000119.1 GCA_017550895.1 Clostridia bacterium | reverse complement strand
GCGGATCACAGGTTCCAGAATCCCGTGCATATGAGCCTTGCGAACAAACTCGTGATGCAGTTCTTTGATTTGACGGTTTAAAGGAGCGCCTGTTATGGATAAGAATCTCGTTTTTCGTCTGGAAACGGCGGCGGATCACCGCGCCGTGGAAACGCTGGTCCGGGAAGCCTTCTGGAACGTCTACCGCCCCGGCTGCAGCGAGCACTATGTGATCCATGTGCTGCGGGACGATCCGGCCTTCGTGCAGGCGCTGGATTTCGTTCTGGAGCTGGACGGCGAACTGATCGGGCAGAATATGTTCATGAAAACCGTGATCCTCGCCGACGACGGCAGAGCGGTCCCCGTGCTGACCATGGGGCCGATCTGCATCACGCCGGCGCTCAAGCGCAAGGGCTACGGCAAGCAGCTGCTGGACGCCTCCCTGGAAAAGGCGGCGTCGCTGGGCTTCGGCGCGGTCCTGTTTGAAGGCAACATCGGCTTTTACGGAAAGAGCGGCTTCGATTATGCGCGCAAGTTCGGCATTCGCTATCACGACCTGCCGGCGGACGCGGATGATTCCTTCTTCCTTTGCAAGGAGCTGATTCCGGGCTATCTGGACGACGTCACCGGCGTTTATCAGACGCCGCAGGGCTATTATGTGGACGACGCGGATGTGGAAGCCTTTGATAAAGACTTCCCGCCGAAGGAAAAGCTGAAGCTGCCCGGGCAGCTGTTTGATTGAATGGAATAAAATGAAGGGGCTGTCGAATTTAGATGAAAACGGCGTTTTCTTCGACCGAAGGCTGTACAAAGGTACGCCGAGGGAGAAAAAGCGTCGAGTCAAAGCAGAAAACCCTTTCGTTTTCGTTCTAAAGCAGAAAGAACGAGAGCTTGCGCCCCAGGATTGTCTGGAATGCAAGCTCTTCTTTTTTGTTGCTTTGACGTTTTTCGCTAAATGCGACAGCTCCTTTTTGCATCTTGCGGGGCGGTCAGTCCGCCTTTTTCTTTTTGCCGATGGATTTCAGCAGCGGGAAAAACAGCTCCTTGTAGATCAGGATCGCGCCGACGAGCGAGGCGACGATCGTGATGAACATCAGCGTGCCGACCGGCATGGACGGCGCAAAGATCAGCACCAGCACGCCCACGGCGATCGGGGCGAAGGCCAGCCGCCAGTGCTTGACGAAATAGCTTGCGCCCAGCGCGCCGAACAGCGCGGGCAGCACCTGCTCAAACGCCGCCTTGAAGGGCGAGCCTTCGGCGGTGATTTTCGGCAGCACGGGAGCAAAGGCCAGCACGCCCACGGCGATGATCACGGTGGTGGTGATGGCGGAAACGGCAATGCCGATGGTGGAGATGACCTCGCCTTCCTCGGTGTTGGCGCGCACGCCCGCGCCCTCCATGGCGTTCAGCCCGCAGGGCAGCTTGAGGTTGGCGATATTGCCGGTCACGAAGCTCAGATAGGTGCCGCCCGCGCCGAGCATCGGCACATAGGTGACGATCTCGACCACGGCGGTCGTCCAGTAGATGATCAGCAGCTTCGGCAGCACTCTGGCCAGGATCTGCAGCGACGGCCACGCGCCGAAATAGGCGGAAACCGTGATGGGGATGGTGAGCAGCACCAGCAGCGCGCCGATATCCCAGAGCACGCCCCAGCGGTGAACACGATCAAAATAATCCTTCATTTCCTTCCCCCTCCTTATCTCCACATGATGCCTGCCGCGGCGGGCAGGAACCGGTCGATCAGCATCGCCGCGCCCATGCCGATGAACATGCTCAGCGGCATGGCGAAGGGCTCGAATTTCTCCAGTTTGAACCGGCGGCAAAGCAGGCTCAGCAGCAGCATGGCGACGATCGAAACGATCAGCACGCTCACGGACATCACGCCCGCGTTGTTGCCGTCGGCCGAGGTGCCGGCGATCGCGCGCGCAATGAAAGCGGCGATGATGCCGATGAAGGCGGCGGCGGAAACGATATCACCGATCTTCTGGCTGGCGGCGTCCTTATTGATCGCGCCGCCGATCTTTTTCTGCAGCTTTTTGCAGAAGAAGGGCAGCAGGATCAGCGGCGCCACGCTGCCGATCGTCATGGCCCAGGTGACGGTGGAAAAGGCCTTGGGGTCTGTAATCGGACTGCTCAGCGCGCCGCCCATCGCCTCCACCGCGCTCTGCGCCGCGACCGTTTCATAGGCCAGATTGCCGATGACGGTCAGCCGGATCCACGGCAGCACGATGCCCAGCGCGTTGGCCAGCACGATCACCGTGACAAGAATGGAAATCGCCGGGGCGATCGTAAACAGGATGGACGACACCACGGTGCGTCTGAGCCGCTCCTTTTCGATGCCCAGTTCCTTGCCGTGCTTCCAGGATTTCACGATAAAAAAGACGGACTGCGCGATGATGAATGCGACCACGCTGAGCGCGAGCGCATACATGATCGGGCTTTCTTTGAAATCGCTCAAACAATCATCTCCTCTTTGCTCTTTCTGCATTTATCTTACCATTCCTGAAATTAGAAGTCAATCACCGCCGCAAAGTTTTTTGAATAGAGATGGAATAGCGGCAGCGCCGCCGACCGCGCTGCCGCGAAAAAAATTGACCGCGCACGGAAACCGGACGTTTATTTCCCGTGTGCGGCGTCAAAACTAAAGACAGCGGCCGCGCGCAGAACGCAGCCGAAAAAATGCATAGGAGTGATCGTTTCATGAATGTCAAACGGGGAGATATTTACTATGCCGATCTCAGTCCGGTCGTCGGCTCGGAGCAGGGCGGCACGCGCCCCGTGCTGATCGTACAGAATGACGTCGGCAATCAGTACAGCCCCACGGTGATCGCCGCGGCCATCACCAGCCGGCACAACAAGGCCGATCTGCCCACGCACATCCGCGTGAATGCCGGCGGCAGCGGGCTGGCCAAGGATTCCATTGTGCTGCTCGAGCAGGTGCGCACGCTGGATAAGCGCCGCCTGCGCGGCAAAATGGGCAACCTCGGCGCGCAAGATATGGATCGGGTGGATCAGGCGCTGGGCGTCAGCCTCGGCATCAGCTTCGGCCGGCAGGGACTGTAGTCTGCGTCTCCGGCTGCGCTGCGGCGGAGGTCTGCGGCGCGGGCTGCGTCTGCCGTCCGCCGTCAAAGCCGTAAAGAAAGCCGTCCTGCTCGAGGGAACACACGTCGCCGCCGATGACCCGGCCGTCATAAATCAGCAGATTCAGCTCCACCGTGCCCGGCCGTTCCTCATAGCCGGGATAATTGAGAACCTCGTAGGTCCAGCGCTTGGCGCGCACGCCGCGATAGAGCGTCAGATCCAGCCCCTGCGCCTGATTCATCTCTACGTATTCCGTAAACGCCGCGTCATAGACCTCCGGCAGAATCACCTCGCTGACCTCCGTCGGGTCGGGGACGACCCGCCAGCCGAACTGTGAAATGAAGGCCAGGCGCTCCTGCGCCGATCCGGCCTTGTAGCTGATCGCGGCCTCCTGCGCCGTCTGCGCGGCGCGCGCGCCGAGCAAAATCCAGAGCAGCGCCGCCGCGAGCGCCGCCACCGCAGCGCACAGCACGACCAGCTTCACCTTTGAAGTTTTGACCGAATAGACAAACATCTGCATCACCGCCTCTGATCTTCTATATGCGGGCGGGCAGAAAAATATGCGCAGCAGGCGGGAAACCGTCTGCTGCGCGCATGTACTTATTGGGGCGTCCCCTGCGTCGGGGGATTGGTCGGGGGCGTCGTCGGGGGCGCTGTCGGCGCCTGCTGGGGCGGATACTGGATCTGATACTGCGGCGGATACTGCGGGGGGAACTGCGTCGGATTCTGCGCGGGCGCGGGCGCGGCCGGCGTCTTCTGCGGCAGCCGGTTGAGCAGGCTGTAGCCTGTAATGGCAAGCGCCAGCATGATCACGATCACCGTCATCGGGGAATTGATGCCGTAGAACGGCGCGCAGACCAGCTCAAACAGGACCCTGAAAATCTCGTTGCCGCCCAGCGCACGGGTCAGCAGCACCAGCACGCACACGCCCAGCGCCACGCTGCTGTAAACAGCGACGATGCGGATCCAGAGCGCCTCGCCCAGCTTGAAGGCGATGACCATGGAGCCGATCAGCAGGGCCGTGTAGCCGGTCGCGGTCAGGATCTCGACCGCGTTGGGCAGGGTGCTCAGCAGCTCCGGAATCAGCCGGATCAGCTTCCAGAGATAGGGCGCGCCGAGCAGCAGACCGGCCACGACATAGAATGTGACGCGGATCGTCTTTTTGTTATCCATTCTGCAAAGCCTCCTTCAGCGCCTTCGCCAGCTGATCGGGGCAGGAGGTCGGTTTGTAGCCGCACAGGATGCCGTCGCACCGCGCGATCACATCCTCCGCCCGCTGACCCTCCACAAGAGCGCCGATGCCCTTGAGATTGCCGTTGCAGCCGCCGTCAAAGCGCACATTGTGCAGCACGCCGTCCTCGAGCTCGAATTCGATCGCGCGCGAGCAGGTGCCGCGGGTTTTGTATCGGTAGGTCATAGTGGCTCCTCCTTGGGAAACAAGTCGAACAGCGCTTGCCGTTCGCCCTCATTCTACACGATTTTTTCCGGTTTTGCAAGAGGCTGGAATTTAATTTACAATTGTCATTTTTTATTCATAATTGATTGCATTTCCGCGCGGAAAATGCTATAATGCGAATGAAAATACAACCGGAAAGCGAGGCGTTTTCATGATGAAAAAACTGATCTGTGTGCTGCTGGCCGTGCTTCTTCTGCTCAGCCTGACCGTGCCCGCGTTTGCCGTGGACGGGACCGCGAAGCAGCTGCAGTTCCGCGCGGACGGCACCTTTCGCATCCTGAATATCTGCGACATTCAGGACACTTACCCCATGTGTCAGACCACGCAGGCGTTTCTGGAGGAGACGCTGGCGTCCCTGAAGCCGGATCTCGTGATCCTCGGCGGCGACAACTGCGTGGCGCCGGCGGAGGTCAAGGCGGAGGCGATCAAGGCGCTGTGCGACCTGTTCGTCAACAGCGGAACGTATTTCACCCTTGTGTTCGGCAACCATGACGACGAGCAGGGCGTCGACAAGGAGACGCTGCTCGGCTACTATCAGCAGTACGGCGGCGACTGGTGTCTGGCCTATGACGCCCAGCCCGCGCTCTTCGGCGTCGGCACCCACAACCTGCCCATCCGCAGCGCGGACGGCAGCAAGGTCGCCTTTAATCTTTATATGTTCGATTCCAACACGTATTCCTATGACGCGGACGGCAACCGTCTGGGCTACGACGCCGTGCATGCGGATCAGATCGACTGGTACAAGGCCACATCCGCGGCGCTGGCTGCGGAAAACGGCGGCAAGGTCGTGCCGGCCATGGCCTTCCAGCACATTGTGGTGCAGGAGGCCTATGACGCGCTGTTCTATCGCGCGCCGCAATCCGGCGGTGATCTCACCAACGATTTTGACGGCGTGTCCTACACCTATCTGCCCAAGGTGGCGGCCATCCGGGACGGCTTCCTGTTTGAAGCGCCCTGCCCGGGCTATTACAACTACGGCCAGCTGGACGCCATGGCGGAAACCGGCGACGTGGTCGCCGTCTTCTCCGGCCACGATCACACGAACAGCTACACGCTGAATCTCAAGGGCATCAACGTGACAAATACCGCCGGATGCACCTATCATTCCTACGGCAGCACCCTCAACCGCGGCTGCCGCGTGATCGACCTGAATGAAGCCGATCCCGCCGCTTATCAGACTTACACCTACACCATGGCGGAGCAGGCGCTGCAGCCCGGCTCGACGCTCACGGAATACGGCGATCTTTCCGCCGCGCAGGCGCGCCTTGCCCTGATCGGCGGCAAGCTGCTCAGCGCGCTGATGTCCGTGCTGCGGGTGGTCTTCTTCTTCGCAAAATAACAGATCAAGACTTCAACAGGGTGCAGATTTGCACCCTGTTTTTTCCTGCCTGTTTCATCCCATCAGAATAAACGCCAGCGCAAACAGCAGCCGACGGTCGCAGTGGGGGTTGCAGAGTAGGAAGACAGTGGTCTTTTCGTCAGCACATTTCGCCTCGAAATCAGTCCAGTT
>JAFZNN010000118.1 GCA_017550895.1 Clostridia bacterium | reverse complement strand
GCCTCGCGCTGATCCTGCTTGACATCAAGGCGTGGCGGATGTTCGTCCCGTTCCGCGGCATGCTGCAGGGCATTCTGAGCATCGTGCTCGGCTTTCTGCTTGCGAAAACCCCGGGCAAACTCGAAGTCTTCCTCGGCATCGCGCTGGGCATCTGGATCATCGTTTCCGCCTTCGGCGGCATCCGCCTTGCGGCCGCGCTGCGCGGCACCGGCGCGCCCTGGGTGCTCATGATCATCATGAATATCATCGACATCCTGATCGGCGGCCTGGTCCTCTATGCGCCCGTCCCCTCCTCCATCACGCTGACAATGTGTCTGGGCATCGTGCTGATCGTCAATTCCATCGTCAACATCGTCGAAATGTTTGTGATCAAGCGCAACGTCAAGAACGTGGAGCAAATGATCGTTGACATCAAGGACGAGCTTGCCGCTGCGGCCGAAGCGTCCGCTGCCGAAGCTGAAGCGCCCGCCGCCGAGGCCGAAGCGCCCGCCGCAGAAGCCGAAGCGCCCGCGCCGGAGGAAAACAACGATTGATCTCCCCTGCACTTTAAAACTGCTATAAAGCAAAGCCCGCTGCCCGGCAGATTCTGCCGAACGGCGGGTTTTTTAATATTCGTCAAACGTAGCCGACCATGCGATCGTCGGCGTAAATGCCGAAGGGCTGACACTGGTCACGGTAGACGTAGGCCTGCGCGAGGCTGCGGATCGGGTGCGACACAAATGAATCAAAACGATAACAGAAGCACCGTTTAGTAGCCGACAAAAATCATCGACATCCAGGACGAATACTTCTGTTATCAATCATCAGAATAGCACAAGCACTGCAAAAAAGTCAAGGTCCAAAACTTCCAGCGAGAGCAAGGCGCCTGTCCGTGCGTGGACAAATCCGGCCCGTTCCGTTGTTGACATTTGCGAACGACTCGTTTATAATAGAATAAATTTTGGAAAGAAGATGCAGTATGCAGCAAGCGACGGCAAAACCGAATCATCGCGCCGCAAAAACAGCGGCGCTTGTCGTTCTGCCGTTTGCCGTTGTTCTGCTTTCGCTCTTTTTCGGGCGGTATCCCCTGCCGTGGCGCGACGTGCTCGCGGCGATTTTTACCCCCGCCCGCGTTTCCGACGCCGCCCTTGTCACGGTGCGGCAGCTGCGTGTGCCGCGCGCAGTGGCGGCGGCCTTCGTCGGCGCGTCGCTCGCCGTATCCGGCGCGGCGTTCCAGAGCGTGTTTCGCAATCCGCTGGTCAATTCCGGCATTCTCGGCGTATCCAACGGCGCGGGCTTCGGCGCGTGCGTCGCGATCGTCTGCTTCGGCGGCGGCGCGAGCACCTATGTGTTCTCGTTTCTCTTCGCCGTGCTCGCGGTCGTGCTCAGCGCGTTTGCCGGCCGGATCAGCAAAACGACGACGACGATCACGCTGATTCTCGGCGGCACGATCGTGTCCGCATTTTTCAGCGCGATGGTGTCGATTATGAAATACGTCGCCGATCCCTACAGTCAGCTGCCGACGATCACCTTCTGGCTCATGGGCAGCTTTGCTTCGATCAACTACAGCCATCTGACCGCGCTGATTCCGATGACGGCCGGCATGCTGGCGATCGTGATCTCCCGCTGGCGGCTCAACGCGCTCTCGATGGGCGAAAAGGAAGCGGCGACGCTCGGCGTGGACGTGCGGCGCTGGCAGTGCATCGTGGTCGGCGGCGCGACGCTGTGCACCGCTTCGGCGGTCTGCATCTGCGGCACGATCGGCTGGGTGGGTCTTGTGATCCCCCACATCGCGCGCATGCTGCTGGGCAACAACAACCGCACGCTGATCCCCGCGAGCATTTCGCTGGGCGCGTGCTTCCTGGTACTCATGGATCTGCTCGCGCGCAGCCTGACCGGCGCGGAACTGCCGATCGGCATCCTCTGCGCCCTCGTCGGCACGCCCTTCTTCGTCTATCTGCTCAAGAAAACGAAGGGAGGCGTCTGGCGATGATCCTGACAATCGACCGGCTGACCTTTTCCTTTGACGATGCGCCCCTGCTGCGCGACCTTTCGCTGAACGTGGACGCGGGCGAAATCGTCTGCCTGCTCGGGCCGAACGGCAGCGGCAAGACCACCCTCCTCGACTGCATTCTGGGCTTTCACCGCCCGACGGCGGGCTCTGTCACCCTGTGCGGCAAAGAGATCGGCGCGTATTCGCGCGCGCAGCTGGCAAAGTGCGCGGCCTATGTGCCGCAGCAGCACACGCCCACCTTCCCCTACACCGTGCGCGAAGCGGTGCGCATGGGCCGCACGGCGCACGCGGGTCTGCTCGGCGCGCCGAACAAAGAGGACGAAGCCATTTGCGAGCAGGCGCTGCGGCAGGTCGGCATGGAGGCCTTCGCCGACCGCCCGTATACCTCGCTCTCCGGCGGCGAGCTCAAGCTTGTTCTGCTTGCGCGCGCGCTTTCGCAAAAGGCCAGACTGCTGGTTCTGGACGAGCCAACCGCGTCGCTGGATTTCAAAAATGAGATGCGGTTTCTCGAAACGCTCGCGCGTCTTGCGCGGCAGGAGCAGATCGGCATTCTGATGGCCACGCACGCGCTGCAGCACGCGTTTTATTTTGAAAGTCAGGCGCTGCCGGTCAACGCGGTGCTGCTCAGCCGGGGCAAACCGGCGATCACCGGAACGCCGCAGGCGCTGCTGACGCCGCAGACCCTCGCCGAGATCTACGGCGTGCGCGCGGCCGTGCATGAAGTGACCGGCGAACACGGCGAAACGATGCGCTCGCTGACGCTGTTCGGCAGCATGGAGGAACAATGATGAACCGACGCCTTTTCGCGATCATTCTGACAACCGTCTTTATACTCAGCCTGCTGTGCGGCTGCGGCAAACAGGCCGTGCCGCCATCCGCGGGCGTCACGCTGACGGACTGCGCCGGCCGCACGGTGACCGTGCCGGCCGATCCGCAGTCGATCTGCACGCTCTGCCCCTTCTCCGGGCCGATGACCGTGCTGCTCGGGCGCGGCGAAAAAATCACCTCCACGGTCAACAACGTCGCGCGCAGCAAGCTGCTCACTTCCCTTTGCCCGTCGCTCGCCGACGCTGTCGTGGTCAAAAACAGCGGCTCGATGAACGCCGAGGAGATCCTCGCGCGCAGCACCGATCTGATTCTGGTCAACGCCGAAATGTATGAAACGGACGCCGAACGCGCGAAGCTCGAGGCGATGGGCATCCCTTACGTCGTGGTCGAATTCAACACGATCGAGGAGCAGTTCCGCGCGGTGCGCGTGCTCGGCGCGGCGCTCGGGGCGGAAGAAAAAGCCGAGGCCTATCTCACCTGGTTTCAGCAGGCGCTCGATCTGGTGGATGAAACCGTCGCCGGCGTCACGGACCCGCCGCGGCTGTATCACGCGGTCAACGAGGCCGTGCGCACGGACGACCGCGGCAGCTACTGCGCCGAATGGATCGCGCACACGCGGGCGGTCAACGTCGCGACGGAAAGCGGCGTGCTTTCGATCGAGGGCAACAAGGCCTACACCACGCTCGAGCAGATTTACGTCTGGGATCCTGCGGTCATCATCTGCAACGAAGCGCAGGTGGACGATTACATCCTCACGGATCCGAAATGGCAGGGCCTGACCGCCGTCAAGGAAGGTCAGGTCTTCCAGATCCCGATCGGCATCACGCGCTGGGGGCATCCGTCGAGCATCGAAACGCCGCTGGCGCTGCTGTGGCTGGCAAAGCTGCTGTATCCCGATCTGTTCACCTTTGATCTTGACGCGAAGATCGTCGATTTCTATCAGCAGTTCTTCGGCTTCACGCCGGACAGCGAGCTGATCGAGGGCATGAAAGCGGGCGATGAAATGCGCACCGCAAAAGTGAACAGCAAGGTGGCCTGAAATGAAGCTTTATATTTGCATTGACGATACGGACAATTACGACAGCATCGGCACCGGCGAGCTGCTGGAAACGATGATGCAGGAAGCGGCGCTGCGCGGGCTCGGCAAGTGCGGGTTCACCGTGCGGTATCAGCTGCTCATTCACGAGGATATCCCCTACACCTCGCACAACAGCTCGATGTGCTGCGAGGCGGAAACGGAAGACCGCGCCGCGCTCACGGCGTTCTGCGCGGACTACCTGCGCGAAAACGCTGCGGAGGGCTCCGACCCGGGGCTCTGCGTGCTCACTGCGGACGATCGGCTCGACTACGCGCCGCTGATCGCCTTCGGCAAGCGGGCGCAGACCGAGGTGCTGACCAAGGCGCAGGCCTACGCCGCAGCGGAAGCCTTCGGCAGCGAGGTGCATCTGAGCGAGCACGGCGGCACCGGCGGCGGCGTGATCGGCGCGCTGGCAGGCGCTGCGCTGCGCGCGGGCAAGGAGGAAGGCCGCATCAAGGGCAAGCTGCAGCCGCCCGCGGGCAAGCCGGAATGGACGACGGCGGAATTCGCCGCGTTCTACGGCGTTGAACGCTTCGCGGACGAAGACGGCAACGATCTGACCGGCCCGCTGACCCTGACATTCGTCTATCCGACCAAGCTGATCTATCAGCGCGGCATGGTGACGGCGGTGCTGCTCCATGAAAACGGCCGCTGGCTGCTCAAGCCGAAGCTAAAAAAGAAGAAGTGACCGCTATGTGGAAAAATATCAACGGATCCGCCGTGTTTGCCGGCGGAAAGGAAGCGTTTGAAGATGCCGCGCAGACCGCGCTGCGCTGTCCCCTCTTCCGGCCGGACAGCGAGGAGGAATGGACGGCGGAGGAGGCGCGCAGCTGCTACAACTGCCGCTACCGGCGCTGGACAAAAGAGAGTTTTCAATGCGTGAAAGGAGGATGCCCATGAACCGCACAGACCGGCGCGCGCAATGGATCACCGCGCTGCTCGCGCTGCTGATGCTGCTGTCAACCGCTGTCACCGCGTATGCGGAGGGCGGCAACGGCGACGGCTCCGGCGGCGGGAAGGATCAGCCGCTCACGCTTGTTTCCTCGAGCGTTGCCAACGGCGATACGATCGACACCACAACGCCGAAGATCGAGCTGACCTTCTCGAAAAACGTCGTCAATTTCACGGTCCGTGACAAGAACATGAAATGCTTCTCCATGACCGATGAAGACGGCAAAAACGTGCCGATCGAGGTGATCATGGGCGATGATCAGGTGGATCCGTCAATCAAGCGGATCGTCACCGTCACGCCGAAATCCCCGCTCACGCCCGGCAAGACCTACGCGCTGAAGATCGGCGGCGGCGTCACATCCAAAAGCGGCGTGAGCATCGGCAAGGATACCTACATCAGCTTCACCGTTGCCGGCACGCCGCCGAAAACGACGGCGGCCCCGACGACAAAGACGACGACAAAACCGACGACCGCGAAACCGACCACGGCAAAGACGACCACGGAAAAAGCGACAAAGCCGGAGACGACGACCGCGCCGACCACCGCGAAGCCGACGAGTGCGAAACCGACGACGACGAAGGCCGCGACCACGAAACGCGCGACGACGACGAAGCCGACGGCGACGACCAAGGCGACCACGGCGGCAACCACGGCGCGCGCGACGACCGCGACAACCGTGACGACCGTGACGACCGTCACCGTGCCCGTTTCGACGACCGCGCCCGCCGCGACCACGGCCCCGCCGAGCGCCGCGGCAAACGCAGGAACGCTGGCAACGTCATACACAGCGACGACGACCGCGGCAGATCCGGAGCCCGTCACCACCGCCACGCAGACGCTCACCCTGACTGAACCCCGCGCAGCAGACGACACTGCAAAGCGCCGCTCGCCCCTGCCCTTTGTGCTCGGCGGCGTCAGCGTTGCAATCGCTCTGCTCGGGACGGTTTTAATTATAAAAGAGAAAAAACATTAAAAGAAAGGAAGCATCCCCATGAAAAAAAACGCATCCGTCTTAAGTATCGTACTCGCGCTGCTGATGATCTTCTCCGCATCGGCAGTCGCGGCAAGCAGCGATCTGACGCTGCTTTCCGCCACGGCCGGCAGCATAGACCTGCTCACCGCTGAATCGCCGGATATCGCCGCGAGCGACAGCATCACCCTCACCTTCTCGGCCAACGTCGCGGACGATTCGATCATCGCCTTCAACATCGGCAAGATCAGCGTCAAGGACGCGCAGGGCAACAAGGTCAACACCGTGTCCGTCGCGAAGGGCGAGTCGAAGAAGATCCTCGTCGTTTCGCTCGGCGAAATCGCCAAGGGCAGCTACACGCTGAATATCGGCAAGGAATTCAAGGACATCAATGAAAACACCCTCGGCAAGAAAGAGATCCCCTTCAACGTCACCAAGGGCAGCGGCACCGGCGAAGGCGGCGGCAACAACCCGCTCAAGTTTGTCGGCGCAACAGTCAATGAAGCGGCGCTCGCCGGCGCGGAGCTCGAGGGGAGCGAGACGATCGTGCTCGAATTCGACCGCGGCATGAAGACCTATGAAGCCGAAAACGCCGAACTGATCGTGATCACCAAGGCGGACGGCACCAAGGCGGATTACACCGTGCTGCCCGTGAACAAAGATCAGGAAGAGACCAAGCGTCTGGTCAGCATCCAGCTCAACGGTCTGGAGGGCGGCGAGTACACGCTGACGATCGGCAAGGACGTGAAGGCCAACAACGGCAACACCCTCGGCGAGGACGTGACGATCAATTTCACCGTCAAGGCCGCCGAAGAGGAGCAGCCGACCGGCATCCGCGCGATCCTGAAAGCGATCGTGGATTTCTTCAAGGGCATCATTGAGTTCATCAAGGGCCTGTTCCAGTAAGTTTCAGTCAGAACATAAGCAAAGCCGCCGGGCAACGGCAGGGGTTCATAACCCAGTGTTGTCGAAAAGAGCGCCTTTCACGCGCACTTGCAGATTTTTCGGCTTGAGATACGTCAAGTATCCCTGCGCCGAAGAAATCCGCAATTGCACGCAAATTGCATCTCTTTTCGATGGTTCCCAGTTTTGTGGGAGCAGAAATTGTTCAGAAAAAGGAAAAGCCGCACACGGCATACTTGATGTATGTCAGTGCGGCTTTGACGCATTTATGGGCGATTTATGCCCCGCAAAACCAATACTGGTTTATGAATC
>JAFZNN010000117.1 GCA_017550895.1 Clostridia bacterium | reverse complement strand
TCTCCTCAAGCAGATACGGCACAAGGGAGAGCGTGCCGGTCAGGCGATGGATCACGTCGGTGCTGTCGCAGTCGCCCTTGTAAAGCGCGTTGAGCGATTGATCATATTCGGGCGTCACGCCGAACAGGGGCGCGAGCGTCGGATTGGAGAAATCGCAGTCGATCAGCAGCACCTTCTTGCCGGTTTCGGAAATCTTCACCGCGAGATCGGCCAGCAGCTTCGTTCTGCCTTCCTTGCGGCCGGACGAGGTGAAATAAATGCTCTTGAAATCGTTGATTTCCATCCGGTTCAGGATGATGTAGGCGGCCGAGGCGACCGCGGTGTCCATATCTTCCGGTTCGATATGGAAGGGATCCGCGGCGGCGAATTTCGGATCCAGCCGGAAATCCTCAAAGACCTCCAGGCCGTAGTATTCGCCGATGGTTTCCGGCCAGATCAGCGTCGGGAACAGCATGCGGCGGATCACGCACACGGCCACGCCCACAAGGAAGCCGCCCAGCGCGAAATAGATCCAGGTGGAAACGTCGAACCGCCCGCCGAAGATGTAGACGGCCGTCGGCTCGTTCACGCTGGTCACGTTGCCGACCATCAGCGTGTTGAGCATGGTGTCGTCCGTCGTTTCCTCGAGCGCCTTGAGGATGTTGATGCCCTCGTCTTTGCTGCGCCAGAGGAACGAAATCTCAATGATCTGCGTATCGTTGTACTGCGAAAGCGACAGATTATTCTGAATGCTGCGCGCGGATACGCCGATCATGCCCAGGCGCTCGATCGTGGCAAGCACGGTGCGGTCGCTCTTCATGATATACATGGTCTGGTCTGTCAGTTCTCTCGCCAGTGTGATATCATCGCGCGACGGGGTGTCGCCCTTTGACAGGAAGGTGCCCTCCTGGGTCTTGGATGTGACCAGCACGGAGGCTTCGATCTTATACTGCTTCGACATTTCGCCGCGCACATAGTTGGCCGCGGAAACGAGAACGCCCGCGAGCAGACCGACGACGATCATGCCGATGATGATCCACTTCCCGTCGAAGATACTGTAAATGATATCTCCTAAGCGAATCGGGGATTTATCCTTCTCCATTGCTCTTTCCCTTCTTCTTGCGAATCAAATGAACTCCAATCAGCGCTGCGGCCGCAAGAACTGCCGCACCGGCGATGATCAGCACAAAATCAAGCAGCGTCCACAGATAGATGACACCTTTCTGCACCTTTTCGGTGTCCTTGACGTCAACTGTGATCCGAGAGGATTTTCTGCCGGCGATTTCCAGGCTGTATTTCCCGGGCTCCAGGCCGTCAAGGATCCGTTCGTTGCCGTTGGAATCCCAGTTCTGCACCACCTGATCCTCACTGTCATAGAGCGTGAGGTTGATGCCCTCGACCTCCTGCTTGAGCAGCCGGTCGCAAGCGGACGCGGACAGGCGGATCGTATAGGCCGTGCCCTCGTCGTAGTATTTCGCCTGATCCCGGATATAGCCCTTGGCGTCGACGGTGAACGAAGCGGTCAGCGCTTTGTCACGGTAAGGCGCGGGCAGCGTCTTGAGCGTGAGCGAGTAATCGGCGCCCTTGACAAGATCGGTCATCGTGATGCGGCCGGTATCGTCGGTGAGCACTTCGGTGTCGTCGCCGAGCGTGAAGGTCGCGCCGCGGATCGGCGAAGCGTCAGCCGCATCTTTGAGCGTGAAGATGTAAGCCGTCTTCTCGCACGGAATGTCGATCACGGGCGTTTCGACCTCGTCTGCGATCTGCACCTCGGTCACGATCGTATCCGTATTGAGCGCGTAGAACTGATTCGCTTCCTTCTGACGGATGCGGTATTTGCCGACATAGAGCGCCTTGCTCGCGGCGTAGCCGTTCTCATCACAGGTGACCGTATCCGCAACGTCGCCCTTATGCAGACGGACGGAACCGTCAAGCAGAATGATATTCTCCTCGGCGACGATCTCAAACACGCTGCCGGGCACCGGCGCCTTCGATTCGGAATCGATCGCGTTGATCTTGATCGTATTCTTCGCGGGGATGAGCGGGACGGAAACGAGATACGGATCGTTCCAGTCGCGCGCTTCGGTGATTTCAAACTTCGCCACGGAGCCTTCCACGTATTCAGGCGGCGCGGTCATGTTGTGCAGCGAATACCAGCCGTCCCAGATCTTTTCAGGCAGATAGAACGTGCCGTCCTCGGTGGTGACGAACTTTTTGTATTCGATCTTATCGGGGTAGTAAGTATACAGCGACTGCAGGCCGGTGATCGTGTCCTGATCGGCATACAGCTCAAACTCAATGCCGCTCTTCTTGATGACCTTGCCGGTCTCCTGGTCGATCACGGCGACGAGCACCGCGGTCTTGCCGATTTCGTCCTGCATACGGTCACGGCCTGTGGTCTGCGGCTCTACCTGGCCGCCACCGCCGCCGCCTTCATTATAAACGCGGGTGGTGGTTTCTTCCTCGTCGTCATCCCAATCATCCGTCGTGGTTTCATAATCGTCGTAATCATAGAGATGCGTCGTGGTGGAATAGACCTGTGTGCCGTCATATTCGTACTTGTAATCGTTTTTGCGCGCAAGCAATAAAAGCAGCAGCGCCAGAAGGAGCATGATCACCAGCAGCAGGCCGACCATCAAATCGGTCGACGACTGCCAGTAGCCCTCTTCTTCGTGATTCTTTCGTTTGTTTTTAAAAATCTTCATTGCCGCTCCTTTACTTCACCGTTTCGCCGTCGATCAGCGCCGCAAACGCGGGGAATTCCATCTCCTGATACAGATGCCGGCCTCTGCCGTAGTCATAGCCGAGCTTGCGCAGCCTTGCGAGCTGCTTGGCGGATCCGATGTGCTCAACGGAAACCGCCAGATTCTTCTTCGTGAGCAGCG
>JAFZNN010000007.1 GCA_017550895.1 Clostridia bacterium | reverse complement strand
AATCCGTCGGCAATTATGCTTTCAATGGATGCCGGTCGTTAAAGGCATTGGAGTTTCCTGACAGCGTAACCTCCTACGGCATGTACATGATCAGAGGGTGTGTGAATCTTGAGCGCCTTGTGATCGGCGGCGGGTGCGCGACGCTGAAGTCTCAGTCGTATACTTATAGTTATTATAATACGAGCAGATATAAACACTGCACGACGTTTTATATCGGGGAAGGATCAAAGCTGAATTACCTGGAGATAAGGGAGGGCGTAACCGCCATAGACCATCTGGTCTTTGCGAATGAAGACCAGGAATCGACGGACTGGAACGCCAGCTCGATGACGGCAAACGACAGTTGGTATGGCTTTCCAAATCTCGCCACGGTGATACTGCCGGAATCGCTGATCAGTATTGGAAACTGTGCTTTCTATAAAGCCGGGATCAAGAACCTGACAATCAAGGGCGATATCGTCAGCTGGGGAACAAACGTATTTGCAGGCAGTACAATAGAAACGTTGAGCGTTTATGGCAATGTTGGTAATTATGCCTTTAACAATTGCCGGAACCTGAAGGAAGTAAACATAACCGGTGAAGGCTATATCGGCCAGTGCGCGTTCCAGAACTGCATATCGCTGGAGACGGTGACCATCGGGAACGGCCTGAAATCCGTCGGCAAATATGCTTTCAATGGATGCCGGTCGTTGAAGGCATTGGAGTTTCCTGACAGCGTCACTTCCTACGGCATGTACATGATAAAAGGGTGTGTGGATCTCGAGCTCCTTGTGATCGGCGGCGGGTGTGCAGCGCTGAAGTCCGAGGCGCTGAAAGGTGATAATAACTATACATACTACTATTGCACGACTTTCTATGTCGGAGAAGGCTCGAAGCTCAATTATCTTGAGATACGCGAAGGCGTTACTTCGATAGATAATTACCTGTTCGCCAATGAAAACGCTGCCAACGAGAATTTTTCATCGAACGCATGGTATGGATTCACGAATCTGACTACATTAAAACTGCCTGAATCGCTGGTCAGTATCGGCAAGTACGCTTTCTATAAAGCGGGGAACGCATCCGGCCACTTAACCCTGCATATCAATGGCAGCATCGCGACCTGGGGCAATCAGGCTTTCTCGCAAAGCGGGATACAGCATCTCTCAGTCAACGGCTCTGTCGGCGCGAGCGCGTTTGCCAACTGTATGAGCCTTCTTGACGTTCATATCAGCGGAACCGGCACGATCGGTGCCAGCGCGTTCAGCGGCTGCACATCGCTGATGGCAGCTGTCATCGACGAAGGCGTGACCTCTGTCGGCGCGAGCGCGTTCGCCAACTGCCGTTCGCTTACCGAACTGGCCTTCCCGGACAGCGTCACGTCCTACGGCGCGAACATGATCAGCGGCTGCACGGGCCTTAAGAATCTGACCATCGGCGGCGGCTGCGCGAACCTCAGCTACGCGCCGTTCTACATCGGCGCTGGCAGCAGCCTTGAAAGCCTACGCATCAACGAGGGCGTCACGAGTTTGGGCGATTACACGCTGGCCAACGCGTCGTCCGCGTCGAATGTGAAGAAACATGAAGTCCTCACAAGCCTCGTCCTGCCGGAAAGTCTGGAAACCATCGGAGCGAACAATATCAACATGCTTCCGGCGCTTGTGCAGCTGATCGGTGGAAGTCATGTAACGAGCATTGGCTCTGGCACGGCTGTGTCGGCGGGCGGCCTGACCATCTACACGACAGAAAGCAACGACTGCCTGAACGGCATAGCCGACGCCAATGTCGGCGTCGCGATTCATTCTGACGGAAGCCTGCCTGTTTTCAGCCTGTCGGTTTATACCGTCTGCAGCGATGAAGTGACTGAAATCGAAACGCGCGAGCTGGCGGTTTTGCAGGCTCTCAATCTTCCCGACATTCAGACGGGTGGATGGATGATGGCCGGCTGGTACACGGATACAGCGTGTACGAAGCCACTCGCAGACACGGTGATGCCCGCTCGAGACCTGGCCGTTTATGCGAAGCTGGCGCCGATGGTCAGTGTCACCTGGCTCGCCGATGCGGGCGATCCTGAAGCTGAGAGCGCAGATTATCCCGGATGGTATGTGGTTTTGACCGAGCTTGTGCCTGAGGGCAGTCGCGTCATCCCGCCGACTGCGGCGTATGAAGGCCGTGATTTTGTCGGCTGGTATTCTGACGACGCACTGACGGAACGCTGGTCACGCCTCGGCTTCATTGTTCCTGAAGAAGGTGTTACGGTATTCGGACATTACGCGCCGCTGTATGACGCGGAGTTTATTCTCGTATACCCCGATGGGCATACAGCTCCTTTTACGACGCTATCCTTCGGTGCCGGCAAGGCCATTGTGCCGCCGGAACCGTCGGTGGATGGTTATTCCCTCGCCGGTTGGTACAGGGAAGAGACGCTCGACCATGTATTCAAGGATGGATGGATGACTGAATCCGGCCTTACCCTCTACGCCCACCTCGTGCGCGTGACGGCCGGCGGCATTTATCGCGAGACCGAAGATGGCCTTGCGCTGGTCAGCTATATTCCTGAGGAGGACGAGGGTACGGAAATCTACCTGCCCGCGAAGGTCAACGGAATACCGGTCGTCTCCATCGACGCGGAAGCGTTCAAGGGAACGGACATCACGCTGATCAGCCTGCCGGAAGGCCTGCTCGACGTGGATGAGCATGCCTTTGACGGGGCTGAGGCGCTTTCCATCCTGCGCATATCCAGCGCGAACAGCGCGTTCGCCGTCAAGGACGGCGTGCTGTACAGCAAGGATATGACAAAGCTCGTGCGTTATCCCGAAGGGAAGTCCACGGTGGATTTCGCAATACCCGCCAGTGTCGCGACGATCAGGGAAGGCGCGCTGCGGGGCGCGAGGCGCATGCGCACCGTAACAATTCCAGACGGCATCACGGCAATTCCGCGCGAAGCGTTCAGCGGCTGCGAATCGCTCGCGGCCGTCACGCTGCCCGACAGTGTGGCCGAACTGGGTGAAGGAGCGTTTTACAGATGCTGGTCGCTGACGGCCTTTACGGCTTATGGCCTGATGGAGATCGGAGAGAATGCGATTCCCGCGGGCAGCGATGTCATCGTGACAGGCCCCGTGGGCGAAGGCGCGCTGCGCGAATACTGCCTCGTCGAAACCGAGACGTATACATACTTTGCGATACCCTATAACCTCTGCATACTGACGCTGAATATCAACGGATCGGCGTTCACGACGCTGCAGTGTGAGAAGGGCATGCCGGCGAACCCAGTCATAATCCGTGCGCTGGTTGAAGGATTTGAAAGCATTGCGGCTATCAGCAGCGACGCCTCCGCGATACTGGAGCTGGAGGACGGCACGATCATCACCGGCTGGTACTCCGACGCTGCCCGCACGGTTGAATGGAATCTGCAGACGGATATCCTCACAGGCGATAAAACGCTTTATGCGGCCTCCATACCGCAATTCTCTTATGAGGAAACGGATTTCGTCACCGGCGTGGCCGAGGACGATGAGGGTAATCCTGTCGAAATCACTACGCATGGCGTCACCCTGACCGGATACTACGGGAAGGGCGGCAGCGTCGTCCTGCCGGACACCATTGGCAGCCTGCCTGTAATGGGAATCGCGCAAGGGGCGTTCAACCACGCCAACGGGCTGGTCACATCGATCGCCATCGGTGCACATGTGATCGAAATCGCTGACGGCGCGTTTGACAGCGCTGATGGCAGCGCGTTCGCGGGTGTTATACTGACCGAGCCTGAAAGCTGGGCCGAAGGCTGGGCTGAGCAGCAGGCGTATGAGCATGGCGATCATCAATACACACTATCCTTCGTTACCTATGGCGCGTCGATGCAGCCTGTACAGGCGGCCTGCGGCGTGGTGGTGCGTGTCGGCACGCCCGTGCGTACGGGCGGTGAGTTCGTCGGCTGGTATCTCGACGAAGCGCTTCAGACACCGGCTGACCTTGAAAACGGCACGCTGTT
>JAFZNN010000116.1 GCA_017550895.1 Clostridia bacterium | reverse complement strand
GAGAATCTCCGTCGCAGCGCCGGTGCCCTCCTGCAGAATGCCGATCAGGATATGCTCGGTGCCGATATAGGAATGCCCCATGCCCCTGCCCTGCAGGATGGCCGTATCGATGATATTTTTGGCGCGGGGCGTAAAGTCGTTGGGGGAAAGCACGGTCGGCGCGCCGATGCCGACGCCGCTTTTGATCATGGCCTCCACCTCGCTGAAGCTGACCTTGCGCGCATGCAGCGCCGCATAGGCCATGCCGCCGTTCTCCGCCAGCAGGCCGAGCAGGATGTGCTCGCTGCCGACGTAGGTGTGGCCGAGGTTTTCGGCCGCCTGAATCGCGTTGTTCAGCGCTTCGTTTGCTGTTTGCGTAAAACCGGTGAATCTGTACATAGCTCAAACCTCCTTTGGCGGGATCTGCGAAAGGTTACAGCGTTTCCCGCACGATCTTTGCCCGCGCGGCGTCTCTGGCCGCGGGGCCGTCCGCTTCACTGTGCATGACGCTCAGCGTCGCGGGCTGCATATTGACAATCAGTTCGTTGATTTTTTCCATGGGGACGTCCAGCAGGCCGCGGGCGACGCCCAGGCGCACGAGGGAGATCAGCTCCATGAATTCGTCGCTGCTCAGCAGCCGCGCCAGACGCAGCACGCCCAGGGCGCGATAGATCTTATCCTCCTCCGCCGGATTCTTCATCAGCTCCGCCGCCGCGGCGCGCTCCTGCGCCACAAGCTGCAGCACGATGGATTTCAGATTGGCGATCGCCGTCTCTTCCGTGATGCCGAGCGTGATCTGATTGCTGATCTGATACAGATCGCCCTTGGGCTGGCTGCCCTCGCCGTAAGCGCCGCGCACGGTCAGCCCGAGCTTGGAAACGGTGTTGGCCAGCCGGGTCATCTGCCCGCAGCGGGTCAGCGCCGGCAGATGCAGCATCACGGAGGCGCGCATCGCCGTGCCCAGATTCGTCGGGCACTGGGTCAGATAGCCGATCCGCTCGTCAAAGGCGAAATGCACACGCGCGTCGAGCATGCTGTCCAGCTTGTCGGCAATGTCGTAAGCCCCTTCGAGATCCAGCCCGGCCTTCATGACCTGCAGGCGGATATGATCCTCCTCGCAGAGCATGATGCTCACGCTTTCGTCCTTTGAGAGAATCAGGGCGCTGCCCTCTTTTTTGGCGGCGAATTCCGGGCTGATCAGATGCCGCTCCGCGAGCGAGACCGCCTGCCTGCGGCTGAGATCCTTCATTTCGATGAAGCTGAAATCGTTCTGATCATTTTCAAATACGGCGCTGCGGATCAGCGCGTTGACGCGGTTCTTGCCCTGCGCGTCGAGCTTGATCGGGAACGGCTCCTCCCGCAGGTTTCTCGCCAGACGGATCCGCGTGCTGAGCACGATATCGCCCTGATCGCCCTTTTCAATATACCATTTACTCATTGTGCGTTTCCTCCTTCCGCATCCAGCGCCCGCATGGCGTCGCGCAGCTTCGCAGCCTCCTCAAACGCCTGGTCCGCGATGGCTTTGTCCATCTGCGCCTGCAGCTTCGCGCGTTTCTCTTCTTTGGTTTCCTCCTGCGGCGCGGCGGCCGGAACGGCGGCGCCGATCTTGCCGCTGTGCTTGATCTTGCCGTGAATACGCTGGATCGAGGGCAGCAGCCGGTCGTAGAAGGTGGTGTAGCAGTCCGCGCAGCCGACCATGCCGCTGCGTGCGATCTCTTCAAACGAGGATCCGCAGCGCGCGCAGCGCTGCACGCGGCCCGGCGCGGCGGCGGGCAGCATATCGCCCAGGAAGCCGCCGAACAGCTCCGAGAGATTCAGGCCGAAGCCGGAAAACACATCCGAATACCCCAGATGCGCCGCGCAGTCCGCGCAGAGATGGCTCTCCGCCATGTCGCCGTTGATGATCTGCTTGATGTGGGTGGTCGCTTCATTCTTTCCGCAATTCTGACATAACATATCCATTCATCCTTTCTTCGTTTCGATGGTTAAAAGCATTTGTTTGAGCAGCGCCGCGCGCACGGAATCGCGCAGGGGCTGCGGCAGCGTTCGCAGCGCGGTATCGCCCGTGGCGGCGAGCATCAGCTTCGCCTCCTGCAAGGTGAGCACGCCGGCGTGATGCAGATTGACGATGTGCGCCCGGCAGGTGGCGGCGTCCACCGCCGTCCCGAGGCAGTTGACCGTGTGCATGAGCATGGTCGGCACGTCGCTGCCGATGCGCGTGATTTTGATGTAGCCCCCGCCGCCGCGCCGGCTCTCGACCAGATAGCCCTGTTCGGGCGTAAAGCGCGAGGCGATCACATAGTTGATCTGGCTCGGCACGCAGCCGAGACTCTGCGCGAGCTCGTTGCGCTGGATTTCCGTGGTGCCGTCCGATTCCAGCATATCCAGCAGAATGCGCGCAATCTGATTGCTGAGACTCACTTGGATCATCTCTTTTCCTGTGATTTATGTCGTTTGACTTTGACTTTCTTTGACCTTTGATCCCATTATAGTCAGGGAAGGTCAAAAGGTCAAAGTCTGATTCCGCGCGATTCTGCGTGTTTATCGCTTGTTTCCTATTGTTTTCTTTGAATTTCTCTTGTTTTCTTCGATTTTCATATTTTTTGAAAAATTTGACCTTCGGCGTTTCTACAGTTTGATTATAGCCGGCGCCGGCGGAAGATATGCATTGCTTTTGCGCCGGAAATATGATAGAATGGTATAAAAAGAAAGCAAAGACGCGGGCCGCGCGCGGCGGCGGTCTTTGCGTGACGGAGGCGCTATGGCGGAATTGCGGGCGGAATCCCTGGGCGGCGGCATCACCGTTTTTGTCAGCGACGCACACGGCTTCGGCACCGACGCGGTGCTGCTGGCCCGGTTTGCGGCGCCGGCTGCGCATGCGGTCTGCTGCGATCTCGGCAGCGGCTGCGGGGTGATTCCCCTGCTCTGGTGCAAGCAGCCGACCGGCGCGCTGACCGCTGTGGAGCTGCAGCCGGAGGCGGCGGCGCAGATTCAACGCGCGATCGACTATAACGGCCTTTCCGACCGGCTGACCGTGCGCTGCGCGGACCTGCGCGCGCTGCGCGGGCTGCTGCCTGCCGGCGGCTTTGATCTGGTCACGATGAATCCGCCCTACAACGCCGCGGGCACGGGGCGACTCAGCGCGGAGCAGGCGGATCAGCTCGCGCGCCATGAAACGGTCTGCACGCCGCAGGATCTCTGCGCGGCGGCGGCGCGGCTGCTGAAATTCAGCGGGCGCTTCTGCGTGTGCATCCGGCCGGAACGGCTGACGGATTATCTGTGCGCCATGCGGCAGCACGGTCTGGAGCCCAAGCGGCTGCGCCTTGTGGCCAAGAATCCCGCACGCGCGCCGTGGCTGCTTCTGCTCGAGGGACGGCGCGGCGGCAAACCCGGCCTGCGCATGGAGCCGGCGCTGTTTGTCCACGCGGCCGACGGCGGCTACAGCGAGGAAATGAAGCAAATTTACGGCGATTATCTTTTGGAATACCGGAGGGAAACGCTTTGAGCGGAACATTATATGTGGTCGGCACGCCGATCGGAAATCTGGGCGACCTCTCGCCCCGCGCGCTGGAAACGCTCGCGCAAAGCGATTTTATCGCCGCCGAGGATACGCGCGTCACCCTGAAGCTGCTGACCCATTTCGGGCTGAAAAAGCCGCTGGTCAGTTATTTTGAACACAACAAGGCCGAGCGCGGGCCGCAGATCGCTCAGCGTCTGCTGCGGGGCGAAAGCTGCGCGCTGGTCACCGACGCCGGCATGCCTGCGATCTCCGATCCCGGCGAGGATCTGGTGCGGCTCTGCCGCGAGATGCAAATACCGGTCGAAGCGGTGCCCGGGCCGGTCGCCTTCGCCACGGCGCTGGCGGTTTCCGGCATGCCCGCCCGGCGCTTCACCTTCGAGGGCTTCCTGCCGGTCGAAAAAAAAGAGCGCCGCGCTCTGCTCGACGCGCTGCGGCAGGAACCGCGCACCATGATCTTTTATGAAGCGCCGCACAAGCTCGGCAACACCCTGCGCGATCTTTCGCAAGCGCTCGGCGACCGCCCGCTGGCCATCGTGCGGGAGCTGACGAAAATCCACGAGGAGGTCCTGCGCACCACGCTGACCGCCGCGGCCGCGCAGTTTGAAAACGGCAGCCTCAAGGGTGAACTGGTGCTCATCGTGGAGGGAAAAGCGCCGGCGCAGTCGCCCGGCATGACGCCGGAGGCCGCCGTCGCCTACGCGCGCGAGCTGGTCGCAAACGGAGAAAGCAAAACCAACGCCGCAAAGCTGGCCGCAAAGGAAAGCGGCCTGCGCAAGGGCGATATCTATCAGCAGCTGATCGAGGAGGCATCGGAATGATCGAATATTTCAAAACGCATCCGTATTGGATCGCAATTCTCGCCGCGCTGACCGTCGCGGCCGTGCTGATGTGGATCAAGGCGATCAAAGCCAGCCGCGCGCACTATCAGGAAAACGAGAAAATCATGAAGAAGCTCAAGGAAGAAAACAAATTGCGCAACGATTTCGCCGTGCTCACCCCAGCGCTCGCGCAAAGCGCCGATCCCGTCGCGCTGTTCAAAGGCGTTTCGCTCAATTTGCAGAAGCGGGTCGCGGATCAGGCGGATCTGAACGCCGCGTTTGCCGCGCTCTCCCCTGCCCAGCAGGGCGTCTACGCGCTCTATTTCGTGCTCGACGACGGCGGCGAGGCGCTCAGCGGATTCTTCAAGGCGAACACCGCGCCGCTGACCACGGCGGCCGGCGCGATGCTGGAAACGCTGGCGCTGGACGATCTGCAGGCGCTGTTTCGGAAAGAAGCGCTCGCCTATGACCCGGACGACGAAACGACCTCGCTGATCCCGAAGGAGATCGAGGACACCGACGCCGCCTTTGCCGCTGCGGACGGCTGCGGCCGCATCGCCGCCGCCTGCGGCGCCTACATCGCCGCAAATCCAGAAGCGTTTCAATAATCCCCCGCCGTTCCCGGCGTGCTGCAAGGCAGATTGCGGCACGCCGTTTTTTTAATTAGGAATTAGGAATGAGGAATGAGGAATGTTGGGTGGGTTTCGCCCACACCCGAAGAATAATGAATCATGAAGAACCGTTAAATAAAAAAGGTCGCCGCTTGTATGTGCGGATTTTCGGCTCCGCCTCATCCGACCTTGCTGACGCTCGGCCACCTTCCACTCAAGGGGAAGGCCATTTACATCGTCGCCGGAATCATGTCTGTTCTGTAGGGAACGACGCCCTCGTCGTTCCGCACGGCGATAGCCGTGAACATAAAAATGGTTGTATTATGCGCCTCCGGCGCGTCGATTGCTACAATTTGTAACCGCAGGTTCGCTCAAAACAGTTCGCGGCATTTTACATTACATTATGAACTATGCGCCTGCAGCGCATCCGGAACGCTGAGGGCAGCGTTCCCTACAATTTGTCGCCGTTGGTTTGTTCAAAACAGTTCGCGGCGTGCCGCCGCGTCGGAACGACTGAAGGTCGTTCCCTACAAAATGATGCCGGTGATTTATGCGAGTATTCAAATTCATTTGAAGTCTGTGAGAAAGAATGGCCCTCTCCGAGAACGGGGGCGAAGCGCCGAAGCGCGTCCGGTGGACGAAGAAGCGAGGCGCTGAGGTGAGCAAACAGGGAGGATCGCGCAGCGCTTCAAGCAAGCGAGCCGACCATGTTTGCGAGGGGGCAGGTGCCGCGGAGCGGCGGGTGTGGCGATCATTCGCGGCGTACCGCCGCGTCGGAACGACCGAAGGTCGTTCCCTACAATTCGTCGCCATTGGTTTGTTTAAAACAGTTCGCGGCGTGCCGCCGCGTCGGAACGACCGAAGGTCGTTCCCTACAAAAAACCGCTTCACTCTTCACTCTTCATTCCTCATTCCTCACTTCCCATTCCTCACTCCTCATTCCTCACTCCTCACTCCTCATTTCTCGCTCCTCACTCCTCATTTCTAATTCCTCATTCTACTATCGTCCTCTTCTGAAAACTTTTTTCCCCTGGGGGCTTTACTTTTGACTCGTCACGTGCTAAAATATTAAAGCGTAAAAGCGCAAAGTGTTACAGTGTAAAGCGTGAAAACGAAAGGCAGGCGCCCGGAATGAATGAAAAAATGAAAAACGGCAATCTGGATTTTATGTTCAACGCCGTCCTGCAGCTGCAGACGCTCGAGGAATGCTATGATTTCTTTGAGGATCTGTGCACCGTCACCGAGCTCAAGGCGATGGCGCAGCGCATCGTCGTGGCCAAAATGCTGCGCGACAAGCAGGTCTACAGCGATATCGTCGCGCAGACCGGCGCAAGCACCGCCACGATCAGCCGCGTCAACCGCTCCCTGCAATACGGCTGCAACGGCTATGAGAAAATCTTTCAAAGGATGGAAGACTGATGTCCTACGACACGTTTGCCCGTTATTATGACAGTCTGACCGATAATGTTGATTATGAGAAGCGTGCAGCGTTCGTTTGCAGGCTTCTTTCCTTCTGCGGCATTCCGGACGGCATCCTGCTCGAGCTCGGCTGCGGCACGGGGAGCCTGACCGCCCGGCTGGCCGAGCGCGGCTATGACGTGATCGGCGTGGATACCAGCGTCGGGATGCTCAACGCCGCGCGTGAAAAATGCGGACCTCTCGGCAGCCGCGTGCTGCTGCTGCGGCAGGATATGCAGGCGCTCGATCTCTTCGGCACCGTGCGCGCCTGCGTGTGCGCGCTCGACGGGCTCAACCACCTGCCAAACGCCGACGCCGTGCGCCGCACCTTTGCGGGCGTCTCGCTCTTCATGGAGCCGGGCGGGGCCTTCATTTTTGACGTGAACACCGTTTACAAGCACCGCGCCGTGCTCGCGGACAACGCCTTTGTGATCGAAAACGACGCCGTTTTCTGCACCTGGCAGAACGCCCTGCAGCCGGACGACAGCGTGGAGATCACGCTCGATTTCTTTGAGGAAACGGCGGACGGGACGTATACGCGCAGCTGGGAGCAGTTCACGGAGCGCGCCTATCCCCTTTCGGAGATCGCGGGCTGGCTTGAGGACGCAGGCTTTGAGGTCTGCGGCATTTATGATGATCTGACCGACGCGCCGGCGGGCGAAACGACCGAGCGCGCGACATTTCTGGCAAGAAAGAAGGCGGCGAAATGAGCGAACTGATCCGCATGATTTCAAGCGACGGCGATCTGACCGTCATGGCTGCGGACACGACGGAGATCGTGGCGGAAATGCAGCGCATCCACGGCACCTATCCCGTCGTTTCGGCGGCGCTCGGGCGGCTGCTGACCGCGGCCTCCATGATGGGCGCGGCGCTCAAGGGCAAAGACGACAGCGTGACCCTGCGCCTGAACGGCGGCGGGCCGGCCGGCTCGGTCATCGCCGTGAGCGACAGCAGCGGCAACGTGCGCGGCTACGCGGCGAATCCCGCCGTGGAGCTGCCCCGCAAGCCGAACGGCAAGCTGGACGTCTCCGCCGCGGTCGGCAAGGACGGCAGCCTGACCGTCATCAAGGATCTCGGCCTCAAGGAGCCCTACGTCGGGCAGGTGCCGCTGGTTTCCGGCGAGGTGGCCGAAGACGTGACGCAGTATTTTGCCGTCAGCGAGCAGATCCCGACCGTCTGCGCGCTGGGCGTGCTGGTCAGCAAAGAGGACGCGTCCATTCTCGCGGCGGGCGGCTTTCTGATCCAGCTCCTGCCGACGGCGACGGACGATACGATCGACCGCGTGGAGGCCTGCATCGCGGATGTGCCGCCGATCACGGCGATGCTCGCAGAGGGCCTGACGCCCGAGCAGATCTGCCGGCGGGCGCTGCCGACGTTTTCGCTGGAGCTGCTGGACAGCAGCGCGCCGGCCTACCGCTGCAGCTGCAGCCGCGAGCGCGTGCAGCAGGCCCTGCTCACGCTCGGCAAAGAGGAACTCGAGGAGATGGCAAAGGATCCGGTCACGACCGTCAACTGCCATTTCTGCGATAAAATCTATACATTCACGCCGGCGGAGCTCCGTCGGCTGATCGGGGAGGGCGGCAAACAATGAAATCTCTGCTTTGCGTCGTGCTCTCCTGGCTGATCACGACCTCGTTTTCCTGGTTCGCCTCCGACGATCCGCGCACGCTGCAGGTGAATCCCTATGTGCAGTACCAGACCTTTGAGGGCTTCGGCACGAGCAGCTGCTGGTGGGCGCAGACGATCGACAGCGACGAGGAAGCAAAGGAGATCGCGCGTCTGCTCTATGACGATGAAACCGGCCTGGGGCTGGATATTTTCCGCTATAACATCGGCGGCGGCGAGGCGGACAACCCCGCCACGCGCATCTGGGACCGCACGCGCCGCACGGAGAGCTTCTACGTTTACGACGCGGAAACCGGCGCCGGCGCCTATGATTTCACGCGCGACGCCAACGCCCGCCGCGTGCTGGATTACGCGGTGGAATACGGCGCGAAGGAAGTCATTCTGTTCTGCAACAGCCCGCATTATTCCATGACCGTCAGCGGGCAGGCCTCCGGCGGCCTGACGCCCGGCGCTTCCAACCTGCCGCCGGAAAACTACGGCGCTTTCGTGGATTACGTGCTGACGATCGCAGACTGGTTCGTCGCGCAGGGCTATCCCGTGACCGCGATTTCGCCGATCAACGAGCCGCAGTGGGACTGGGGCGGCGACTGGGTCGGGCAGGAGGGCTGCCACTATTCGCCCGAGGAAACCGTGACCGTGCTCGAGCTGTTCGCGACGGAAATGCAGCGGCGCGGCAGCCCCTACGCGCTGCGCGGCCCGGAAAGCGGCCAGCTGACCTGGCACTACTACGATTATATAGACAAATTCTTTGAAAGCGAGATCCTCAGCGGCTTCTGCGACACCTACAGCGCCCACAGCTACTGGATGGACGGCGATTACGCCGGCAAGCAGAACTTCGCCTGGAAGATGGAAACCGACTTCCCGGGCAAGAAATTCGAGATGAGCGAATGGTGCGAGCTGCCCATGCGGCTCGACAGCCGCACGATCGACAGCGGCCTTTACATGGCGAATATTCTGGTGCAGGATCTGACGGTGATGAACGCCGTTTCCTGGCAGAGCTGGACCGCCGTCAACGGCGACGGCGTACTGGACCGCGTGAATGGGGAACTTGTGCAGTATCGCCGCTATGACGTCTACAAGCAGTTCTCCGCCTTCATTCAGCCGGGCATGCAGCGGGTTCAGGTGCTCGACACCGCGCCGTACGCCTGGGATGAAACCGACCGGCCGCTGGTGTATGCGGCGTTCAGCGGCGGCGGAAAAACCGTGCTGATCGTCGTCAACAACAGCGAGGAGGCGCAGCCCCTGCGTCTGCGCGGCGTCTACGCGAGGATGCAGACCGTCCTGACGGACGAAACGCATCACTGCGAACCGGTCTATCACGGCCTGTTCCGCGCAAACCAGACCCTCCCCGCCCGCAGCGTCACGACGTTTGTGCTGCGGTAACGCAGCCAACGGAAAAAGGTCTGCTGCAAATCATCTGATCGTGAGCGACGCAAAACAAAAGGCAATGCGATAAATAAGACGCTTTCCGGAAGTGAAGCATCCGGAGAGCGTCTTTTGTTTCGGAAAGGATTGTTTTGCAGCACGCACCCGTGGGTGTTGCCGTGGGATTGTGCGGGATCCGGCGGACGATCGATGATCGTCCCTACGGCTGACGGCGAATCGTAGGGACGTGCATTGCACGTCCGTTTGAAAAATCTGCGATTTTTCTCTGCATAAAACCTTGGCTTTCTTCTGCATCCGCGGACGATCGATGATCGTCCCTACGGTGCGACGCCGAATCATTTTGCGGAATCCGGCTATCCTTTTTCTTCTTTGTTATTCGCCCTGCGCCTGCAGGAAGGCTTCGACCTGATCGCGGGAAGGGATCGTTTCGGCGGCGCCGGGGCGGGTCACTTCGATCGCGGCGGCGGCCTGCCCGATGCGCAGCGCCTCTTGCGGGGACTTCCCGTCGAGCAGCGCCTGCAGGCAGTAGCCCGTGAAGGTGTCGCCCGCGCCGGTGGTATCCACGGCGTTCACGCGGTAGGCCGGCATCTGCACAAGCGCGTCGCCGTTATAATAAATCGCGCCGTGCGCGCCGAGGGTCAGGATGATCTCGCCGTGATTGCGCGCATACAGCGCGCGCACGACCTGCGCCGGGTCGGTTTCGCCCGTGATGGACTCCCCTTCGCTCTGGTTGAGCACGATGCAGTCCGCGAGTTCATATGGGAAATCGCGCAGCGCGTCCACAAACGGCGAGGGGTTGATCGCCGTGCGAATGCCGGCGGCCTTCGCCTTGCGCAGCATCGGCTCCACGCAGGAGGTTTCGTATTCCGTCAGCAGCAGCGCGGCGTCCCCGTGCGCGGCGAGCACGGCGTCGCAGTCCGCCTCGGTGATCACGCGGTTCGCGCCGCCGAAGAGGATCATCTGATTCTGCCCGTCGGGGTCGCATTCGATGATCGTGTGGCCCGTGGGCACGTCGGAGACGGCGACCGCGGAGACGTCCACGCCGCCGGATTTCAGATAATCGGTCAGGTACGCGCCGTCCGGGCCGACCTTGCCGGCGGCAAAGGTCCGCGCCCCGGCCTTCTGCAGCGCGAGCGCCTGATTGAGCCCCTTGCCCCCTACATGCACCTCGTAGCCGCTGCAATAGAGCGTTTCGCCGCGGTCGGGCAGATGCGGCATGGCATAAACGTGATCAATGTTGAACGAACCAAACACCAGAACTTTCATACAGATCCCCTTTCCGCAAGCAGGCGGCGCATTTTCGCGACATTTTCCTTCAGATCGCCGGGGCCGAGGATGCTCGAGGTGCCGACCACAAAGAGATCGGCGCCGGCCTCCCGCATCAGCGGCGCTTTTTCATAATTGACGTTGCCGTCCACCTCGATGCGCAGCGCTTCTTTGCCGTTTTCATCCAGCAGGCGGCGCAACGCGGTGATGCGCTCGAGCGAGCCGGGCACCATCGACTGCCCCGCAAAGCCGGGAAACACCGTCATGAGCAGCACGCCGTCGATCAAGTCCAGAAACGGCAGCACGGCGTCGACGGGCGTGTCCGGGTTGATCGCGAGCAGCGGGCCGGTGCCGGCCTGCCGGATCTGCGCGAGCGCGTCGGCGACGGCGGGGGTGCTTTCATAATGGACGGAAACATAATCCCCCGGGCCGAACGGAAACACGCCCAGCTTCTTTTCCGGCGCGGTCACCATCAGGTGCAGATCCAGCGGGATGCGCGTTTTCGCCTTCAGGCGGCGGCAGTAATCCGAGCCCAGGCAGAAATTCGGCACGAATTCGCCGTCCATCACGTCGATATGCAGATATTCGATTCCGGTGTCTTCAAAGGCCTCCACGATTTCACGCAGGCGGAAAATATCCGCGCACATGAGCGAGGGGGAAATGGCGGCAGGTATCATTCAGCAGGTTCCTTTCCTGCGGCGTCGTCCGTTGGCGGCGCCGCTTTTTTCATTTGTCTGCGTCGGAGCAGCGTGCCAAGGCCCAGCCCGGCCGCGCCGATGGCGGCGCCGATCGGCAGCGCCGGGAAATCCGGCCAGCGGAACACATGAAACGCCAGCATGTTGGCAACGCTGTAGGTGGAATAGGGCACGAGCATGAACATCACGCCGAAGAAGAGGACAAAGAGCCACTTCCACTTGCCGAAGGCGTCCGTTTTGCCCATGAGCAGGGCGATGACGAAGGTCGTGATCGGCATGAGCAGCCAGACAAAGATCAGGCCGTAGCCCATGGCGTCGTCCGGTTCGGTGCCCAGCCAGAAGAAGAGATTGGAGAACACCCAGATCACCAGATAGGCGACGATCAGGATCACGCTCGTCTGCCGCTTTTTGCTTTTCACCACATTCGTGCTTTCTTCCAGATAGTCCAGATAGGTTTGTTTTGCGGGTTGCTGTTGCACGGTCGATTCCTCCTTGAGAAGGTGATCGAGACTGACGGCGTACAGATCGCTCATGCGCACGACGCTGACGATATCGGGATAGGTTTTTTCATTCTCCCAGTTCGACACCGTCTGCCGGCTCACGCCCAGTGCCTCCGCGGCCTTTTCCTGGCTGAGCCCGGCGTCGGTTCTCGCCTTGCGCAGCTTCGCGCCGATCTCCATTTCGTTCACCTCCGTTTGATTTCGCACCCCGTCGGGTACGGCTTCATTCTAGCGGAACCGCCGCTTCCTGTCTATCGAAAGGCTTTGACAACGGGCAAAATCCGCTGTCAAAATGCTTTGACAATCGTAAAAATGCGTCAATCTTCAAAGAAAGGTTTCACTTCAATGCCGAGCGCGCCGTACTTTGCCTGCGCCTGGGCGGAATAATATTTGTCCATATCGTGCGGATCGGGCGTTTCGCCCGGCGCGTAGCCGAGCGCCGCAGGGG
>JAFZNN010000115.1 GCA_017550895.1 Clostridia bacterium | reverse complement strand
CGGATGAGGTGTTAGCCCGGCTCTTTGCTGTCTATCGCAATAGGATGCTGGTCGCGACGATAACACCTCATCAGTCGCCTGCGGCGACAGCTTCCCCTCCAGGGGAAGCCCCTTTGAGCCCTCCAAACTCCAATTTGTCGGGCTGCTTTTTAAATGAGACGGCCCTGAACGCGCTATAATTTGTCTGGACAGACGTTTTGTTTTGGGTTATAATGGGAGCGCAAGAGGAGCCGCGAAACGCGGCTTTAATATCAGGAAGGATGATTATGATGATTTCTTGGAAGAATCTCGACACGCTGGAAGCCTTCGGGAAGCTCAGCGCGCTCAAGGGCCGCGTGAACCTGGCCGAGGTTATGGCGGGCGAAAACGGCGCCGGCCGCGTCGCACAGTACAGCGCGCCCATGGTGGGCGGCCTCGTCTATAACTACGCGGCGAAGGCCGTCGACGGCGAGGTGCTCTCGGCGCTGGCGGCGCTGGCCGGGGAAGCGCAGCTCGCCGAAAAATACGAAGCCCTCTACAGCGGCGAAATCGTAAACACCGGCGAAAAGCGGCGCGTGCTGCATCAGCTGACCCGCGGCCAGCTGGGCGGCGACGTGATCGCGGACGGCGTCAACAAGCGTGAATTCTATAAAGCGCAGCAGGAGAAAGCGGCCCGGTTCGCAAGCCGCGTCCATAACGGCGAAATCACCAACGCCGCGGGCGAAAAGTTTACAACGGCGGTGCAGATCGGCATTGGCGGCAGCGACCTCGGCCCCCGCGCCATGTATCTGGCGCTTGAGAACTGGGCGCGCCGCAACGGAACCTTCCGCATGGAAGCCCGCTTTATCAGCAACGTGGATCCGGACGACGCCGCCAGCGTGCTTATGGGCATCGACGTGGCGCGTTCCCTGTTCGTGCTGGTCTCGAAATCCGGCACGACGCTGGAAACGCTGACCAACGAGTCCTTTGTGAAGGACGCGCTGCGCAAAGCCGGCCTCGATCCCGCCAGGCATATGGTGGCCGTGACCAGCGAAACGTCGCCCCTCGCGAAGAGCGGCGACTATCTCGCCGCCTTCTTCATGGACGACTTCATCGGCGGCCGCTATTCTTCGACTTCCTGCGTGGGCGGCGTCGTACTGTCGCTCGCTTTCGGGCCCGAGGTGTTCGCCCGATTCCTGGCCGGCGCGGCGGAAGCCGATAAGCTCGCCGCGAATCCGGATATGTTTGAGAACGCGGCCATGCTCGACGCGCTGATCGGCGTGTATGAGCGCAATGTGCTGGGCTATCCCGCCACGGCCGTGCTGCCTTACTCGCAGGCGCTGAACCGTTTTCCCGCTCACCTGCAGCAGCTGGACATGGAATCCAACGGCAAATCGGTCAACCGTTTCGGCGAACCCGTGAACTATCCCACCGGCCCCGTCATTTTCGGCGAACCCGGCACAAACGGACAGCACTCGTTCTATCAGCTGCTCCATCAGGGCACGGACATCGTGCCGCTGCAGTTTGTGGGCTTCCGAAGCAATCAGGCCGGCGTGGACGTGGACATTCAGGGCAGCACCAGCCAGCAGAAACTAAGCGCCAATGTAGCCGCGCAGATTATGGCCTT
>JAFZNN010000114.1 GCA_017550895.1 Clostridia bacterium | reverse complement strand
CGCGCAGGCAAAGCCCGTCGTCAGTGTTTCCGTATGCCCGTCCGTATAGTCCACGGCAATGGTCAAGCCGGTCGGATCCAGCGTATCGCCGACGTCATAGGTCGTGACGGCAGGCAGGCTCAGAATGCGGATGCCCGCCACGTTCAGATCGATGTCGCTCCTGACCGCGAAGCCGGAATACGGCTCGATGCCGTAGATATTTTCATAATCCTCCACCGCCTGGTCCGTCAGCCAGGTGTTCGACGCGAATTCGCCGTTGTTGGAGCCGGTTTTGCCGAAGGTGACGGTCACGCCGTTGGCATAGGCCACCGCGTCCGCGCTGTCCTCCCGGCTGCCGCCGAGCGCGCGCATGGCGTCCGTCGCGCCGTTGGACGCAAGATATGCGGTGTAGGCGTCGCCCTTGCCGCGGCTGCTGAGCATATTGAATTCCCGGTTGGAGGAGTACGTGCTGCCGCAGACGATAAAGCCCGTCCCCGCAGCCGTGATCGCGGTCGCCGTGTCGTCATACAGCCCGGCGAGCACCTTCGTCCACACCGCGTCGCCGTCGGCATCCAGACGGGTGACCACCGCGTCCGCGCCGCCGCAGTTGTAAAGACCTGCAAACGTGCCGTCCGGCTGTGAAATGCCGACGATCTTGTAGCTGCCGGCCACGACGCACCCGCCCGTGCCGTCAGCGGCCACCGCGGGGAAGTTGTCGACGCCGGAGGAAGCCAGGGTATAAAACCACTGGCAGGCGCCCGCGGCGTTGTATTTGAGCGCCACGCCGTTTGCGTAGCGGTAATCCGCCAGCCCGAAGGGCGCGAAATCCCCGTCGCTCGACGTCGTCTGCACGGAGAGAAACACATTTTCATCCGCATCCGCGGCAATGCCGATCACATTGGCTGCGCGGCTGCCGTTGAGCGCGCGGTTCCAGAGCACGTTGCCGTTCGCGTCAAACGAATACAGAATGGCGTTCGTGCCGCTCGCGGGCAGGCCCGCAAAGCTGCCGTCCGCCGCGTCGGTGCTGCCGCCGGCAACGAAGCCGCTGCCCTTGGCCGCGACGCAGGTGAAACCGTCCGTGCCGCTGCCGCCCAGACTCTTTTCCCAGAGCTTGACGCCGTTTGCGTTGAATTTCACCATCAGCGCATCCATGCCCGCGCCCACGACGTGCGCCGGGCGGCCGGAGGAACCGACCGTGACGATGCCGCCGTCCGCAAGCACAGCCACGCCGTCGATCGACATCGTGATGCCGCCGGAGCCGCCGATGCCGCGGATCCACTGCCGGTTCAGATTGGCGTCATATTTTATCACAAAACCATAGGGCAGGGACCAGCCGGACTGATACGCCGCGGCGAAATCGCCCGTTTTGCAGCGCGTGACGCCGCAGGCGACAAAGCCGCCGTCCGCCGTGGCCGCAGCGTCACGGTAGACCGTGAGATCGCCGCTGCCCAGCAGATCCAGCGCAGCGTATGCGTAATTCTCCGCAGCGGCAGACACGCGGCTGCCCAGCGGCAGCAGACAGACGCAAACGGCAAGCGCGAGCGCGAGCGCGGAAATCAAACGCTTCTTCATATCATTGCCCTCCCTCGTTTTCTTTCGCAGCCATGGCCAGCCGCCGCTTGCGCCGGCTGATCGCACGCATGATATACCATAAAATGACCAGCGTCTGCATCACAGCCGCCACGATGAAAATCCCGTGCATCCGCGCCGCGCCGAAGGCCACCCACAGGCTGAGCGCCAGCGTCCAGACCAGCGCGCTGACCGCGCAGAAACGCTGCGGCACGCCCCACCAGAGCTTCATGAAGACAATCAGGGGGATGCAGGCCGCGGGCACCGCGTAGAGGAAAATCCGCGCGGGATGCGCAAACGGCAGCTGCAGGGCCGTCACGGCGAGATACAGCACGGAGGCGACCAGAAACACCAGGCCGGCCGACAGCAGCGGAATGATGATCCGCTTGGAGCGGGACGGCACGCGGCGCATGCGCACAGGCGGCTGCGTCTCCGGCGGCGCCGCGCCGATGAGCGCGTCCACGGTCACGCCGAACAACTCCGCGAGCTTCTCGAGCGTCACGATATCCGGCAGGCCGTCGCCGCGTTCCCATTTGGAAACGGATTTGTCGGAATAGGTCAGCTTTTCGCCGAGTTCCGTCTGCGTGAGCCCCTGCGCCTTGCGCAGTGCCGTGAGATTTTTGGACAAATTCTCCCGGATCTGTGTTTCCGTCATGCGCGCACCCCCTTCCGAGACTATTCCATGATTAGTATATAACAAAAAAGTGAAGAAATCAAGACGGCATTTTCCCCATTTCGACTGCCGCGCCGCAGGCCGCAGGCGGCAAACTTCCGTCCCGGATAAATAGGAACCCCCCGGCTAAGCCGGGGGTTCTTCATATGCGGGCAAAGCCCTATGTGACTGGCAACGCCCCATGGGCGCACCCAACGGCCACCAACCGCAAGAGTTTGTTACTTACTTACCCGTAAACGGGTCTGTGTATT
>JAFZNN010000113.1 GCA_017550895.1 Clostridia bacterium | reverse complement strand
CATTCATTTGAATGTCCTCCTTTTGGTTCTTGAATGCAGTTGGTAGCCGCATTCTTATTCTACCAAAAGGAGTTCTTTTTGTATACTCACCGCTTAAGCTCTTTTGAACCCCCGGCATTGCCGGGGGTTTTCACTGATCAAGAAAAACCAGGCGCTTGCATACGCAGGCGCCTGATTGTTTTTTACGGTGTTATCTGCCGAGCGGGAGCAGCGGTTTGCGGAAGACGCGGGCGGGCACAGTGAAATCGTAATCCCGCACGGTGACGGCCAGCCCCACCGTCGGGCCGGTTTCATCGCCGATCAGAATCAGCCGCAGTTTGCCGTCCTGAAAGGCAAACGAGGTTGTGATCCCGTCTGCGCCGAAGGTTTCGAGCGTATAGTCGATCCCGTCGCGCGTGTAAGTGCCGGTCTGCATCGGGCGGCCGTCCACAGCAGCGTGCAGCTCCGCGGAGATCTGCGTGCGCCGCACGGCGGACGTCGCATCCGCCGGCAGGTAAAAGAGCGGCAGCGCGGGGAGAAACAGATAGCCCTTTTCGTCAAGATACAGGGAGCGTACGGTCAGCGGAAACCGCGCCGAGCGGTAATCCGAGGCGCAGGCGTCGCCTTGAAAATACAGGGTCTGCACCGCGCCGTCATCCGCGCTGAGCACAACGGAGATGCGGAAAGCGTCGGCCGTTTCGATCTGTTCGAGCAGCGAGAGGGTCAGCGAATCCCCCGCGGCGGGCACTTCCTGCGCACCGGCGGGCGCCGCCGTCAGCCCCAGCAGGCACAGTGCGAGCAGCAGAGCAAAGATGCGTTTCATACCGATTGGCCTTTCTATTACGCGGTCAGCAGCGCGCTCAATCCGCCGGAAAACAGGCCGGACAGATAGGGCGAAAGATCGAAGCCGCCGGGAACCGCAAAGACACTGTCCGGCACGGTCAGGCTGATGCTTTCGAACTTTGTCACCTGTGTGGAGCCGTTGGAGGAATCGTGAACCACGAGCTTTTTGAGCGTATCGCCGACATAGTAGAAGCGGCTGGTCACCGTGGCGCGATCGTTGAATTCCTCCACATAATAGGTGACGCCGTCTTCGGTCACGGTTTCATCCTTCACGTGGTTGAGCACGGTCGTCGTGATGCCGGTGGCGACCTTGATCAGCTGCCAGAGATCCATATTTGCCAGCCCGGCATTGTCGATCTTGACGTAGAAAAACGGCAGGATCGGCAGATAGCCGTAGAGGACGTTATCCACCAGCACGATGCGCGCAGTCAGGAACCCCAGCTTGTAATCATAGGCGAATTTGTTGCCCTTGATGTAAACCGAGTCCATGCCGCCGTTGCCGGCCTCCAGGGTCACAGCGACCTCTTTTTTGCTGTTGATCTGCTCAAACAGCGTCTCCGTCTTGGTGTTCGCCGCAAACGCCGGCATAGCCAGCGTCAGAAGCATCACGGCCGCAAGAAGCAGAGAGAGCGTTTTTTTCATAAAAATCCACCTTTCCTTCATTGTTATTGTTTGCGTTGATTTTATTCTGCAACGGTTTCGGTCAGCGTACCGATGATCGGATTGGAGAGCAGGCAGCCGGCCGGCGTGAGCGCCGCGCAGCCGTTTGTGACTGTCATCAGCCCCTGCCGGGCAAAGCGTTCCGCGCTGTTCCAGAATGCGGCGGGCAGCGGGCGGTCGAAGCGCGCGGCAAAGGCGGCGTCCGTGACGCCCTCCATGAGCCGCAGCCGAAGCATCAGCCATTCCGCAGGATCACCGCCGGCGCCGTCCTGCACGGGCGGCTGACCGTCCAGAAACGCCTGCAGATCGCGGGGATAAAAGAACCGTTTCCCGTCCAGGAAGGAATGCGCGGCCGGGCCGAGGCCGAGGTACGCTTCACAGCGCCAGTATTTCAGGTTGTGGCGGCTTTCAAAGCCGGGCCTTGCGAAATTGGAGATCTCATACTGCCGCAGGCCGGCGGCACCGAGCGCATCGACAGTCTGCAGATAAAAATCGCAGACCGCGTCCTCGTCGGGGAGCGCAAGCTCGGCCCGCATCGCGGCAAAGGGCGTGCCATCCTCCACCTTGAGCAGATAGGCGCTCACGTGCGGCACCTCGAGGGCCAGGCAGAAATCAATCGAGCGCGCCAGGCTGTCCGCCGTCTGGCCTGGAATGCCGAGCATCAGGTCGAGCGAAAGATTCGTGATCCCCGCCGTTCGCGCCTGTTCCACGGCGCGGCGCACGGTCGCGGCGTCGCTGCGGCGGCCGAGGGCGCGGCGCTCCGCATCGTCGGCGCTCTGCAGCCCCATCGAGATCCGGTTGACGCCGGCGTCGGCCAGCGCGCGGAAATCGAGGGCAGCCGCATCGCCCGGATTGCATTCCACGGTGACCTCGCAATCCGCCGTGCGGCGAATGTGCGCAAGGATCGCCGTCAGCCGTGCCGTGCCGAGCTGCGAGGGCGTGCCTCCGCCGAAATAGACGGTATCGCACAGTGGATCGGCCGCGTCGATCGACCGGCAGAGCGCCTGCACGTAGGCGTCCTTCGTTTCTTCGCCGGCAGGCATGGAATAGAAATCACAGTAAAGGCATTTTACTTTACAGAAGGGCACATGCAGATACAGCCCGATCGGGCGCGGCTCAGCCGTTGTCATCGAGCTTGAGCACGGCCATGAACGCCTCCTGCGGCACCTCGACGGTGCCGAACTGACGCATGCGCTTCTTGCCCTCCTTCTGCTTTTCAAGCAGCTTCTTCTTGCGGGTGATGTCGCCGCCGTAGCACTTGGCAAGCACGTCCTTGCGCATGGCCTTGACGGTCTCGCGCGCAATGATCTTGCCGCCGATGGCGATCTGAATGGGGATCTCAAACATCTGGCGGGGAATATTCTCCTTGAGCCGCTCGGCAATGCGGCGCGCCTTGCCGTAGGCCTTGTCGGAATGAATGATGAACGACAGCGCGTCGATCAGGTCGCCGTTGAGCAGCACGTCGAGCTTGACGAGGTTGGAGCGGCGGTAATCGGAGATCTCATAGTCGAAGGAGGCATAGCCGCGCGTGCGGGATTTGAGGGAATCGAAGAAATCGTAAATGATCTCATTCAGCGGCAGTTCATAGTGGATATCCACGCGCTCGGGCGTGATATAATCCATATTCTTAAAGACGCCGCGCCGCTCCTGACAGAGATCCATGATCGTGCCGACGTATTCCGAGGGCGAATAGATATGCGCGTCGGTGAACGGCTCCTCGCAATACTGAATCTGCGCGGGGTCGGGATAATGGGTGGGATTGTCGATCTCGATCATCGAGCCGTCGGTCATGTGGATCTTATAGACGACGCTCGGCACGGTCGTGACCAGATCGAGGTCATATTCGCGCTCGAGCCGCTCCTGAATGATCTCCAGATGCAGAAGACCCAGAAAGCCGCATCGGAAGCCGAAGCCCAGCGCGCCGGAGGTTTCCGGCTCATAGGTCAGCGCCGCGTCGTTGAGCTGCAGCTTTTCCAGCGCGTCGCGCAGGTTTTCGTAATCCGCGCCGTCGGCGGGATAGATGCCGCAGAAGACCATGGAATTGACCTTGCGGTAGCCCGGCAGCGGCTCCTTTGCCGGATTCTGCGCGGTGGTGACGGTATCGCCGACATGGGCGTCGCCCACGGTTTTGATCGAGGCGGTGATATAGCCGACCTCGCCGGCCGTCAGCTCCTTGCAGGGTTCGGGCTCCTGCGCGCGCATATAGCCGGTTTCCACGACGGTGAATTCCGCGCCGGTGGCCATCATGCGCATGGTATCGCCCGGACGGATCCGGCCTTCCTTGATACGGACGTAGACGATGACGCCCTTGTAGCTGTCATAGACGGAATCGAAGATCAGCGCGCGCAGCGGCAGGGTATCGTCCGCCTCCGGCGCGGGAATATCGCTGACGATCTTTTCGAGCACCTGCGCCACGTTCTCGCCGGTCTTGGCGGAAACACGCGGCGCATCGGCGCAGTCCAGGCCGATCACATCCTCCACCTCGGCCGCCACGCGGTCGGGATCGGCGGAGGGCAGATCGATCTTCTTGATGACCGGCACGATCTCCAGATCGTGATCCAGCGCCAGATACGTATTCGCGAGCGTCTGCGCTTCCACGCCCTGGGAAGCGTCAATGATCAGCACCGCGCCCTCGCAGGCGGCAAGGGAACGGGACACCTCATAGTTGAAATCCACATGGCCCGGCGTGTCGATCAGGTTGAGCACATACTGCTCGCCGTTCTCCGCCGTGTAATCCAGCTTGACCGCGTGCGCCTTGATGGTGATGCCGCGCTCGCGTTCGAGATCCATTTTGTCCAGCAGCTGCGCGGTCATATCCCGCAGCGCCACGGACTTCGTCAGCTCCAGCAGCCGGTCGGCCAGCGTGGATTTGCCGT
>JAFZNN010000112.1 GCA_017550895.1 Clostridia bacterium | reverse complement strand
CCCGGGAACTCTTCAAGGATCTTTCTGCCGACGTTGGTCGTATCAGACGGTGAAGGCGTGACCGACGCGCCGTACGTGCGCATGACCTCTCTGCGGAAGGGCTTCTGCTCGTAGCTGCCCTTGACCATGTAGACGGTCAGCGGCATGTCGAAGTATGCGCAGGCCATGGCCAGGGCGGTGCCCCACTGGCCGGCGCCGGTCTCCGTCGTCAGACTGGTGATGCCCTGCTTCTTCGCGTAATAGACCTGCGCGATCGCGGAGTTCAGCTTGTGGCTGCCGGAGGTGTTGTTGCCCTCAAATTTGTAATAGATCTTCGCCGGAGTCTGCAGCTTCTCTTCCAGATAGTAAGCGCGGATGAGCGGCGAGGGGCGGCACATCTTGTAGAATTTCTTGATTTCATCGGGGATTTCGATGAAGCGGGTCGTGTTGTCCATTTCCTGCTCGGACAGCTCGTGGCAGAAAATCGCGTCGATATCCTCCGCCTTGGTCAGCGGGGCGAGGGTGCCGGGATTCAGCATCGGATCCGGGAGTTCCTTCATGTCGGCGCGCACGTTATACCACTGTTTCGGCAGCTGATCCTCCGGGAGTGTAATACGATACGGGATGTTCTGTTTGTTTGCCATGATACTCTCTCCTTTTCTGGGGAACCGCCGGTGAAAACGCCGCTTCCCGAATTTTAAGATTGATAAAATAAAAAGCTCCTGTCCCTGATCCAGGGACAAGAGCTGATAAACAAATCTCCTGCGGTACCACCCACATTGACGGCAAAAGCCGCCCGCCTTTGGTCGCATACAGTCATATGCGCTTCCCTGATAACGGGTGAAGTCCCCGTCGGCCACTACTTGCCTCTCCGGCGTTCGTACCGCCCTCAAAAGCCCATTCGGCGTTGCTTCTGTCTGCCGCGCTTGCACCGGCCGCGGCTCGCTGGGAGATGAACTGCATCGCTTACTCACACTTTTTCATCGGTTTGTGCTGTGAAGTTGTTCGCATTATAATCCCGTTTTTTCGATTTGTCAAGGGGTTTTTCAAAATTTCTGAAAAAAATTTTTCAGCACAATACCGCGTTAGCGGAGTGAAGCGTTCAGCCCAGGAACGGTCCGAACAGCTTCGTCAGGTCCTGAATAAAGAACGAACCGACGGATTCGGCGACCGCCCCCAGAATCTCCGGCAGATGCAAAAACGCGTTCAGCAGAAAGACCGGCAGCAAGAGTCCCATGTTGTTTCCTCCTTTCTTGCTTTTCCTGTGCCCATGATGATGAAAGGTTGATTTCAAAGTTATCTCATATTAATGAAAACGGAACAAACAGCTTCAAAGATTCAGGAACGAAAACAGATCATGCAGCGCGTTGCCGAGCTCTTGCAGACCCGGCGCTCCGAGCGAGCGGATCACATCGTTGAGCGCATCGATCGCCAAACAGGGATAATATAACAGCATGCAGATCGGAGCAACGACCATAACCATACCCATTCAGATGCCTCCTTTCTTTTCATATTATTAGTTCTTCGGCCGCATCACGCGGGCAGAACCTGCACGGGTATGCCGCGGAAATACTCCTCCGAGCCGGGCTCCGCCACATAGATCGTGCCGGTGATCGGGTCGTAGCGCAGCATGTCGTCGGTGAAATGATGCTTTCGGTAGAGCGCGCGGAAAGGCGCCGTCACCGCATTGAAAAAGACCTTGACGTAAGCGCCCGGCAGATTGACGACGGCGAGCAGATTGAGAATGGGATAAAGCATGATCACCGGCAGCCAGAGCGATTCAACCGCCAGCCGCCCCATGAGCCGCAGATCTGTCCACGGCTCGTTGAAATAGGCATCGCGCAGGGATTCATACTGCTCCTGCGTAATGTAATAGACTTCGATTTCCTCTTCCGGCTCCCCCGGTTCCTCCGGCTCCTCGGGGAACTCCGGTTCTTCCGGTTCCTCCGTCGTATCGGCCGTCTGCGCGACTGTCAGCGCGGGCGCCCGGCCGCTTTGTCCGCGCGCGGCGTCCTCGGCCATGGCCGGCGCGGCGAGCGAGAAGAGCAGCGCGGCGGTCAGAATGCAGGCGATCATGGCTTTCATCAGTTTCATGGGCAGTCCCTCCGTTTCTTAGCGATTTCAGTTTAGCACGTCGCCGATTAAGATTCCAGTATCGAACTGCGGAAGAAGCGCGAAAGATTTTATTAAGATTTCATTAAGATGGGGCTTGTTTCCGCGCGGAATCAATGCTACAATGACATGGGAGGGGATGCAGATGAGAAAGCAGACCACCGCGCTTGAAACGGCGGCGGAGGGCAGACTGCCGGGCAGCCGCCTGTTTGCCTATGCCGCAGGGATTGCCGGCCAGAATATGCACTACGGATTCGTCACCGGCTGGCTGTTTTATTTCATTAATAACATTCTGAAGATCAACGCCAACATCGTCGGCTATATCACCGGCATCAGCCGTCTGTGGGATGCGGTGAACGATCCGATTGTCGGCGTGCTGATCGACCGGCACACGTTCAAACGCACCGGGGAGAAGCTGCGGCCGATCATCGTGCTGACCGCGCCGCTCATCGGCGTGCTCGCGCCCCTGATGTTCCGCGACTGGGGCTTCGGCCTGCGGGGCAAGATGGTGTATATCATCATTTGCTACCTGGTCTGGGACGTTCTGTATTCCATGCAGGACGTCGCGCTCTGGGGCATGCTGGCGGTCTGCAGTCCGCATTCCGAGCAGCGGGCGCGCGCGGCGCAGTGGACGGCCATCGGCGTGACGGCCGGCGGCGCGCTGGCGGGTCTGTTCCTGACGGCGAAGGATATTCTGGTCGGGAGTCTTGGCATGAAGCCGGAAACGGTGTTCCTGATCGGCGCGCTGTTCTTCGGTCTGGGCGGCCAGCTGATCGCCATGAGCGCCGGCCGCGTGCCGGAGCAGGTGCGCAACGAGCAGAAGGAGAAGGAAGGCTTCTTCGAGGCGCTCTTTGTGCTGCGCCACAACCGCACGATGCTGCTTATTTCCCTCGCCCGCATTCTGGAATACTGCAAGCTGTCCGTGCCCTGGCAGTATTTCTTCGAGAGCCAGGTCAGCTATAAAATCGGCAGCCTGGAGATCGGCGGCGGCACCGCGCAGCTGGTGTACGGCGGCCTGAGCGGCGCGCCGGGCACCTTCGCCATGTTCGCGGCAACCAAGATCGTCGACAAAGTGGGCGGCATGAAGCGGATCCTGCTCATCGCCCAGATTTCCTCGATCGTGCTGCGCGTGCTCTCGTTCTTCGTCGGCTTCCAGAGCATCTGGCGGATGCTGGCCGTGATTCTGATCATGGGCCTGCAAAGCATTCCCGCCAACATGGTGAATATCGCGCACCGCTCGCTCATGAGCGATTCCATCGACGAGGTGGAATACCTGACCGGCAAGCGCACGGAGGGCATCACTTTCTCCATGCAGAATTTTGCGACCAAGATCGGCGACGCGATCTCGCTGCTGATCAACGGCAAACTGCTCACGCTTGTCAAATACGATCAGTTCAAGGCCATGACGGCGCAGGGCGAGCTGTTTATGAAATGGCAGTGGCCGATGTTCATGCTCGGGCCGATCGTCGGCGCGGTGCTGTATCTGATGGTGATCGTGTTCGTCCGGGATGACAAGGCGCGCAGGATCGAAGTGGAACAGGCGCTCAAGGCGCGCAGGGCGGCGCTGGTGACGCAGGCGAAGGCGGAGCTGGCAGATACGGCGGAGCCGGCAGAATAAAACGAAAAAATAATAAAAACCAGAAAGCCATCGGGACCTCTGCCGTTCCGATGGCTTTTTTGTGCATAATTTCAAAAAACGGTCGCATACTATCTGCGACTAAACAACGGAGGTCGGAACTATGAAGCAACGATGGATAGGAATGCTGCTGATCGCGGCGCTGCTCACGGGCGGTCTGACCGGCTGCAAGGGCGCAGAGGGCGGCATGGTCGAAAAAAACGGCGTCGGCGTGACGACGGCGGTCAAGGTCGCGGAGAAGCTGGTCGTTCCGTCAAATGCGGAGGCGGAGCAGTTTGCGCAGCTGGCGGCGGCATATTCGGAGGAAACCGGCGTGCAGCTGCCGGTGGAAACGCTGCCCGCGGAGAATTACCGCGCCCGTCTGCAGGAGCTGGTCAAAAGCGGCGACGCGCCGCTGCTGTTTCTTGTGCACGGCGAAGTAGAGCGCGCGGCCGTGGCGGACGCCTGCGCGCCGCTGGAGAGTCTGGCGGTGACGGCGCATCTGGATGATCCCGCGCTCGCGCTGAGCGACGGCGGTCACACGTACGCGCTGCCGCTGCGCTATGAAACCTTCGGTCTTCTTTATAATCGCGCGGTGCTGCAGCAATACTTCGATCTGCCGTCGCGCGCGACTGCCTATGCGTCGATGGAGGAGATCAACAGCGAGGCGGCGCTGCGCGCGCTGGCTGAGGATCTCGATGCGCACAAGGCAGAGCTCGGGATCGAAGCCGTCTTTTCCTCCGCGCCGCTGAAGGAGGGGGAGACCCACACCTGGCACACGCAGCTGTTTGCCGATGCGGCGGCGCTCGGGCAGGATGCCGCCGGCAAACGCCGCAGCGCAAAGGAAACGGCAGACGCCGCGCTCGCGCAGTCGGACGCCTTCGGTTCGTTCCTGCCGTTCTGGTTTGACCATGCCGTCACGCGCGACGCGGAAGCCGACGAGGCGCAGGCGCGCGCGGAGTTTGCCTCCGGCCGCAGCGCGATGATGTTCAGCGGCGACCGCACGGCAGCCTCCCTGTTTTCCGCGGAAGGCAGCCGGATTTCGGAGCAGGATATCGGGCTGCTGCCCCTGCATCTCGGCGCCCAAAGCGCTCAGGCGCGGGGCGTCACGGCCGGCGCGGATCTCTATTTGTGCATGCATGCCGACGCTGCGGAGCTGCAGCAGAAGAATGCGGAGCGCTTTCTGAACTGGCTGATGACCGGGGAGAACGGCCGCCGCCGTTTTGTGGAAACCTTCGGCGCGATTCTGCCCTTTGACGATCAGGCCGGCGGCGAATTGCCGGAGGATCCCGTCCTGCGGGAAACGGCAAGGCAGCTCGACCGCACGGACGTGCAGCGCACGTACACGGATCCGGATCTGGTGCATGACGGCGTGTTCGGCTCGCTTCTGCGCGGCACGGCCGCGATGCTGCAGAGCGGGGCGCGCGCGTGGGAGGATCTGAAAAGCGAGCTTTCGGACGGCATGAAAGATCTTTTTAAGGAATAATGCAGAAATCCGCCGCAGCCGTGCAGGCTGCGGCGGATGCCGTATTGTCTGTGATTGCAATCAGGCCTCTTCCTTGACGCTCTCCACATAGTCCGAAACCATTTTGTTGCGTCGCTCGGACAGCTCGTAATACATCTGCGCGCGCTTTTTCTTGTTGATCGGCCAGAGCATCTTCGGCACGATGCCGAGCGCGCTGGTGACAAGCGGCACGATGGTGCACAGATAAAAGAGCCATTTCTTTGTGCGCTCGTCCTGCATGCCGATCTTCAGGCCCTGGACGTAGCCGACCTTCTTCATTACGAAGTTGTTCAGCGAGCCCATGAAGACGCCCTGCAGCTTGATGACAAGGCCCTTGGCCACGCCCGTCGTCGCCTCCATGCGGTAGCCGTTCTTCCATTCGCAGTAGTCCATCGCTTCGTTCCAGAGATCGGCGTTGATGACCTTGTTGACGCCGAAAAGCAGCTTTGAGAGGAATTCAGTGAAGCCGAAGGTGGTCAGCATCGGCTTGAGCTTGAGGTAATTCTTGTTGGTGATGCCGATCAGGAAGAAGCCGAGCGTTACCATATCGCCGTACATATCGGAGCCGACCCAGAGGAACTTGGAGGAGAAGCGCTTGCGCAGCGGGGCAACGAAGGCGTAGCTGATGCTGCCCACGGGGCCGGAAATGCCGCTCACGAGCGCCTTGAGCGTATTGATCATGGAATTTGCGCCGAAAACGTCGATCCAGTAGTTGTCCTGGCTCGTGCCCACGCCGAAGCCCTGCAGGAATTCGGACAGGCACATGAGCAGCACGGGGTAGTTCGTGAAGATGGCCTTAAAGCCGTCTCGCACGCTCGGACGCTCGATCGACTGGGGCACGCGCTCCTTGGAAACGAGGAAGAACCAGAAGGTGAACGCGGAGGAGATCAACGCGGTGACGACGCCGGAGACCATGAAGATGCTGCGCATCGAAACCTTCCATCTGCCCGTGGAAACCATATCGTACATGAAGCCGAAGATATAATGCGGCATATCCTCGCCCATGTAGCCGGTCAGCAGCTCGGCGAGGGTGATCAGGCGCACACGTTCATTCGGGTTCGGTGTGATGGTGCTCATATAGCCGCTGCGGGCAACGCCTGTGAAGGTGCCGGCAGTTTCTGTGAAGATACTGAAAAGATAGTAGAAGATCAGCTTCGGAATATAGGTGCCCGATGCGCCCGGGAAGAAATAGGGGATGAACCAGTAAAGCAGACCGATCAGGGTCATCGGGATCTGGAAGCCGACCAGATACGGGCGGAATTTGCCCAGACGGGTGCGGGTGTTGTCAACGATCGCGGAAATAAAGGTGTCGTTGATGATATCCCACGCGCCGGTGAAGATGCCGACGATGGCCGCGATGCCGAAGTCGATCTTGACAACGTCCCAGATATAGCGCTGGCCGTAGCCGACGTTGCCGAAGGTGTTGGACCAGTCGTTGAACAGATAGGCGATGGTTTCCTTTGTGCCGACGTAATTGTAGCTTCGGAAGACGTTTTTATTGACCTGCTCCTCCGCTTTTGCTTCCAAAGCGGTCGTTTGCGTTTGCTCAGGCATTCGTTTCCACCTCCAAATCCGTGATATAGACCGTCAGCGTATCCTCATAGGTGTGCCCGTCATACGCCAGTGTCATTTTAACCGTGGCGGTGACCGGCTCGATCTTTTTCGCCACGCTCAGCACGCCGTCCGCATCCACGGAGAGCATATCGGGGTGGGAGACCTCAAAGGTCAGTTTGTAATCGTCCTTCGTCGTGTCAGCGTTGACGTTGACCGCCGCCGGCAGCTGTTTCATATCGTTTGCCTTGACCACGATCGCGCGCTCCGTGAAGCGGGCGCCATAATAGAAGAAACTGAAATGCTCGGTCGTCTGATACGGCAGCGTGACCTGCGCCGCTTTTTCCGCGGAGAGCGCCGCGTAGGCGTCGGAAAGCGTTACCGCCGCGTCGATCTGACAGCCGCGCGTGACGTCGACGGTCAGCAGCTGATCGGTCACGCGATCGATCTTTGCGCTGAGGGTCAGCGTCTGCGGGGTGATTTCCGCTTTGTCAACGGCGGCAGCCGGCGCGAGGATTTCCCCGACGCCCCGGAATACGTCGCTTGCAAGCATGGCCTGCGTATCGATCGCGGCGGGGTCGAGGGTCATCGTGATGAAATAATACTGGTCGTCCGTCACTTCGCCGTTTTCATCCGTGTGCCCCTGTTCGGACGTGTATTCCAGCACGTTTGCGGGCAGCGGCAGCTGCGGTTTGTCCGCCTCGTTGCGCATCACAGTATTGGAGAAGGTCGGATACAGCGCGGCAATCTGCCCGCCCGCCTGATCGCGGATATAAAGCAGCAGATCGTTGTCCGCGTCGGCAAACGGCAGCGTCGCGTCGCCGCCCAGATCCACGTCGGTGTGCAGGCTCAGCTCCACGTCGTCGGCAGCCAGCGCGGCGGCAAAGAGCCGCTGCACATAGGCGGCCGCCTGCGCGCCGTCGGCCGGCAGCTGCGTCACGGATGCCTGCGGCGTTTCCTCCGGCATCTGGAAGCGCGGCTTTTCGATTTCGTTTTTGGCGTAGAAACCGATGGCGGTGAAGCAGATGCCCAGCGCCACCAGAGCGCAGAGAACGCCGAGCAGGATCTTGGTCTTTTTGGTCATCGGCTTGCTCATAGCTCCTTGCCCTCCTCTTCCGCCTTGAGCGCTTCCTCGAGCGCCTTCATGCGTTCTTCATGCTCCTCTTCGCTCTCGAAGACCGGCAGCGGCAGGGAATCCAGATCGACCTCGCCGGCGCGATACTTTTTCAGCAGCTCCTTGCGTTTGATGTCGTTCTCCGAATAGGTCGGCTCGATGCCCTTCTTGAGCAGCGCGCGGTTGAGGAAACAAACCACGAGCAGCAGCGCGCAACTCAGCAGCCCGCCGAAGCCGAGCGTCACAGCGGATGCGGCGTTGGACGGCGTCGTGAATTTCAGCACGAGCGCCGCGATCTGCGCGAGCGCGGAAACGACGGCGCCGATCAAGGCGCAGCGCTTCATAAAGACCGTGCTCCTGGTCAGATTCACGAAGCCGAGCAGATAAGCGCCGGTGATCAGCAGATCGATCACGGTGATCACGAGGAAAAAGCCCATGAGCACCGCCGCGGCGAGCGTCGCTTTGCCGAAGAGCGCGCTTTGCAGCAGCTGCGGCACTTTCAGCAGCATGCCGTTCTGGAAGGCCTGGATCAGGCCGATCAGCCCGACGGAGAGCTTGCCGTCAAAAAACGGGACGCAGTAATGCGCGCCGCCGAACGCGAGCATCAGCGCGCAGACCGCGCCGACGGAGAAAATCATGCGGGCGATCTGGAGCTTGCCGCCGATGAAGGCTGCTTTGATGCGGGCGATCACCATGCGGGCGGATGCGGATTCCAGCTCCGTGCGCTTGGCGTCGCGGATCAGGCCTTCTTCCTGCGTGTAATACAGGATGTTGACGCCGCAGTGCCGACAGTTGGGTTTGAGATCAAAGAAAGGGATCTCGCCCCCGCATTTGGGACAGATCATTTCATATCTCCTTTCCGTCGAAATACAAAACTTATTATAACATTAAAATTACAAGATGTCAAAATATATTCATAAATCATCGGCAATTTTCTTTGCTTCGGATGCAGGACGCCCCCGGCAGCCGGGCGGGGACGGGGACGCGCGCCTGTGCCGGACGGCGGCGTGCGCAAAAAACACGGATACCGCCCGGCGTTGAGCTGAGCGGCACCCGTGTTTTGATATGGTGGATAGAAAAGAGGAATGGCAATAATCCGCCGGCGTCAGGCTACGCGATGCGGCGAAGGCATGGCGGGGCAGGGGCGGGGGACGACCGGCGCGGCCGGACGGCACGCGTCATGCGGCAGCGCGGCGCGATGCGGCGCGGCAGCACAACGGTCTGCGGTTGCGGAATGCTCTGCGGCGGCCTTGCGGCTGCGGATGCGGCGGCGCAGCGCCTGCCCGATCCGCTTTTCAAAGGCGATCAGCCGCTTCTCAAAGACGACGCTCAGCACGGCGAGCACCACGAGCGCAAAATCAAACAGCGTTTTCCAAAAATCAGCATGTGTCATTATTCAATCCTCCTGACAAAAAGCAAAAACATTTGTTCTACGACTTCATTATAGCGAATATTTGTTCGCTTGTCAATACAAATGTTCGATTTTTATGAATATTTTTTTATTTTTCGTTGGTTCAGACGCAGAACCGGCCGTTTTTGCGCCGATACTGCCGCTTTTCCGTGGTAACTTCATCCATCAAACAGCTTGACAAGCGCATGGATTTGTGCTCCAGTAAACGCGTCGAAGCTGTAGGCGTGCCTGTGGCGGTTGGCGACCATCCTCTGGCCCAACTGTCTACGAGACAGCTTCGGCAATCTTTTTTTGCAGATTGTATGCCCCGGGTTAAGCATGGGACGGTTCTCCGATTGAATGAACGCCATGCACGCCGTGCCCGTGATGGATGATGGGCCTTGACTTTTGTCATATCCCGATGTTATACTATTTTTGGGAGTTGGAGAAGCAAGCTCGCTTTGGGCGTCTGATTCTGGGGCCTTGGCATCAGAAACTTGCGTAACAACTCCTTTTTCATCCAATCAGGGGACGGTTCTCCGATTGAATGAACGCCATGCACGCCGTGCCCGTGATGGATGATGGGCCTTGACTTCCTGCGCTTGCTGTGGTAGTATTCTTGTAACAGAGGTGCCAACCCGCGTGACTTGACCTTGGTCTTGTATGCGCTGCGGTACCTCTGTTTTTTTACGGCAGGATGTTTACCATATCATCCAATCAGCCCGTCGTAGGGGCGATTATCAATCGCCCGCGCTTTACCGGTCAGCTGCGCCGTCGCCTCCTGCAGGTCGTAATTGCTGCCGGGTTTCCGCAGCAGCCCGCGCGTGACCCGGGTCGTTTCCTTGACGTTGGCCTTCTTCCATGCCGCCGTGTCCACCATCTTCTGCGCCGTCTCCGTGTCGCCCTGCTCCACGGCCGCCAGATACTCCGCATCCTTTGTGGAATTTTGCCCTTGACTTTCCGCATCGGTTGTGGTATCCTGTTCTTTGATAGAAGTGTGATTGTTATAAGGGGCGCCAATTGGTGGCGTCTTTTCACTGGCTTTCACACTTTTATCTTTTATTCTGACGAGGTTTTTATTTGTTACTTGATCATTGATAAATTTTCTAAAGTTGTTTTTGCCAAAAACAGTAGATATCTTATTGACGTCGATAAATACATTATTCACATTTCCGGATTGGTTTACATATATCGGAACAATAATGCTTTTTCCGTTCGAATCTTTTAATGTGGATATGATCAGAAAATAGTTTTCTCTTCTTTCCGGATTTTCCGCATTCTTTGTTCCTCTATAAGCCGTTGTAGCGTTGTCCAAATTGTCAACGATATCCAGAAAAAGTTGTTTCCCCAATCCGTGATAATGGTCTTTTTCAGTAATGCTTAATCCAATGTTTCTTGCTTCAGCTTCTGTCAGAATGTTTGTTCTTATATGATGTGCATTCATAACCATCGGAAAGTTTTTAACACCCGGCTGCGAAGCGATGATGGACGGCGTTTCATTGCGCAGCAGAACCTCGTTGTCGTAATAAATATCCTGCAAAACCCGATCAACTTCATTGCTTGCGTTGCCCGCCAGCGAATACTTAAACTCCACCGCTCCGGCGGTGTTTTTTTCTGCCCCCGGCCTGTGCCGTGCCGTTCGCCATTGCCGCCTGCCGCTTTTCCCCGGCTTCCTTGAGGCCCTCCAGCATCAGCGTGCGGATCTTCTCCAGCGCTTCCGCGTCGTCGATCAGCGCCGCGATCTCCGGCTTGAGCGCCGTGCCGTCGTCCTTCCTGATCGCGCCCATCACCCGCAGCGTCTTGTTGACCACCTGCACCATCTGCCCGAGCCGGCGCCGAAGTTGACTTTCCGCGCGATTCTGTTTATAATAAAAACGAAATGGTGTGCAAGGGAGTGACTGCATGAAGATCGAGCGATTCTACCTGCTCTGGGGCGTCTGCCGGCAGGCGGCGGCGCGGCTGGGTCTGGGCTGCGAACGGCTGCTGTTCCGGCTCTCCGGCGGCAAGGCGCCGAAAGCGCTGTTTACCCTGCGGGCAGATCCACAGCCGGTCGGCACGGACGTACGCATTCTGAATGAAACGGCATACAGCACGGACATCGCGAAATGTGACCCGGACGGTCAGCCGACGGATGCGCCGTTTGTGATCGTATCCAGCACGGATTTTCATTATGACGAGGACGCGGAAAAGAATTTTCAGACGACGGCCGCCTTTGTGCGACAAATTCGCGAGGTCAAGCCGGATCTGGTCGTGCTGACCGGCGACGTGATCCTCTCCAGATATCAGCAGGTGGACGCGATCAAGTTTGCCGATATGATGGAAACGCTCGGCGTTTACTGGACGGCGGTCTTCGGCAACCATGAGGTGCGCGAGCCCCGCGGCTTTTATAAATGGCTGCTGCTCAAAAGCTTCGCCGATCACCCGCACTGTCTTGTCAAATGCGGGCCGGATACCCTGTTCGGTTACGGGAACTATATAATTAACATTCGCGGCGCGGGCGGGAAGCTGCGCAAGAGCCTGTTTTTCTTTGACAGCGGACGCGATCTGCTGCCGGAGCTGAACGCCGCCTATGGGCTGTCGCCGGAAACGACCGGCTACGACTGCCTCAAGCGCGAGCAGATTGAATTCTACAAGACGGAGACCGCAAAGCTGCGCGCGCAGTACGGCGACTGCAGGTCCTTCCTGTATTTCCATATTCCGCTGAAAGAATACGAAGCGATCTTTGAGCCGGACGGCGCCGGCGGCTACCGGCCGAGCGGGGAGGGGACGCTGCTCTACGGCGAACAGCATGAAAGCGTCGGATCGTCCCCGTGCAACAGCGGCATGTTTGAGGCAATGCAGGCCTGCGGCGGGCAGGCGGTTTTCTGCGGCCACGACCATATCAACGACTGGTGCGCGCTGTATCACGGCATTTATCTGGTCTATAGCTTGCCGGGCAACTACAATTCCTACCATCTCGGCACGAACTGCGGTTTCCCGGAGGGAAAATGGGTGCAGGGCGTGACCGTGACGACCCTGCGGGCGGATGGAACGCCGGAGATCGCGCCGCGTTACAACCGCATGTTTCTGAAGGAGGCAAGAGAATGATCCTCTATTTCGTGCTTCTGGCGGCGGTCTGCCTTTGGGGCATCCGGTTCCGCTGGAAAGAAGGGTTCGCGGACTATATGTCCCCGCAGACGACCGGCGCGATCAAGGGCATCTTCGTCGTGATCGTGCTCTTTTCCCATTTGCGGCAGTATATCCACCTCTCCGGCGCCTGGTACGATCAGGCATATCAGGAGATCCTGCATGACCTCGGGCAATTGATGGTCGTGGCGTTTTTCTTCTATTCCGGCTACGGCGTGTTCGTCAGCATCCGCAAAAAGCCCGGCTATGTCAAAACCCTGCCGGTGCGCCGGGCGTTTCGGGTCTGGCTGCATTTCGCGCTGGCCGTCTGCCTCTATTTCATTTTGCAGCTGGCGCTCGGCAAGCACTACACGGTCAAGGATCTGCTGCTCTCCACCATCGGCGTCAAGGGCCTTGGAAACAGCGCCTGGTTCGTGATCGTGATCATCCTGCTCTACCTTGTAACGTATCTGGCCTTTACGGTCTTCCGCAAGAATCCGGTTGCCGGCGCGGCGGCCGCGACCGTGCTTTCGGCCGCGCTGTTTCTGGCGATCCGCGCCTGGAAAGGCAAGGAATACTGGTGGTATGACACGATTCCCTGCTATCCGCTCGGCATGTGGTACGCCATTGCCGAGCCGCAGATCAATCGGCTCCTGCCCAGTCCTGTAAAGTGGTGCGCCTTTACAGGTGTGACGCTCGCGGGCTTCCTGCTCCTGCATGCGCAGATCGACCAAAATCCAGGGACCCGGCGCTGGTTCATGGCGGCCGCGCTCCTGTTTGCGCTGCTGCTGCCGCTGATCTCCATGCGCGTGCAGATCAACAACGCCGCGCTGCGCTGGTGCGGTAAGCGGGTGTTCGGCATCTATATTTTACAGCGGATCCCGATGATTCTGCTGGCAAAATTCTGCCCTGACCTGCCGAATATCGCGTTTGCGGCAATCACGATCGTCGCTACGTTCCTGTTGGCAGAGGGCTTCGAGCGCGCGATGGACGCCCTCGACCGTCTGCTGCACCTCTCCAAGCCGAAGCCGCGCGTGCCGGCCGCCGCCGAAGCAGGGACGGCAACAGGCGAAAATCATTCTGAATCGAAATAATAAATGTAAAGGTAACCACCTTTACAGGCGTATTTTTTGCGAGCATCTGACCTGCATCCTGCAAAAAAGTATGCACGGAAGCAATGAATATACAGCCGTTTATTCTGTGAAATCAGAATAAAAAGGGTTTGTAAAGTGGAAAACTTTACGTTCAATATTCTGATATAGAAGTAAAACTCAGAGTTTTCCACGTTTTCAACGAAGTTTTCCACATATGCAAGGAAATCGCTTTACACAAAATCGTGTAAAGCGATTTCCTTTACGCATAGGGGATGCATAAAACGCAGGCGCGCGCGCCTGCGTTTTTCAATATGTTTTGCAAGATCCTATTCAAGATAATTAAAAAAACAATCCTAATTTATATAATACGTCTGCCGCGCACGAAAACGCCGCGGATGGATTGCAGATCCTCACTGAGCACCAGCAGATCCGCCGTTTTGCCCGGCGCGAGGCTGCCGGTCGTGTGATCCGCGCCGATCACGCGCGCCGGATTGATCGTGCAGGCGCGGATGGCCTGCATCACCGGAATGCCGATCGCGCACAGATGGCGGAATTCGCTGAACAGATCGCTGACGCTGCCTGCCAGCGTGCCGTCCGCGAGCCTGGCTGCGCCGTCTTTGGCGATGACCGTCTGCCCGCCCAGCGTATAGACGCCGTCCGGCAGACCGGCCGCCATCATGGCGTCGCTGACGACGACCGCGCGGTCGCTGCCCAGCAGACGGAAGGCCAGCCGCAGGGTGGTGTCGCAGATATGCACGCCGTCGCAGATCAGCTCGGCCGTGGCGTCGCTGTCCAGAATCGCGCCGACCGCGCCGGGCTCGCGCGTGCCGAGTCCGGTCATGGCGTTGAACAGATGCGTCGCGTGGCGCGCGCCGTCGGCAAGCGCCTGCCGCACGCAGGCGCCGTCGGCCGCCGT
>JAFZNN010000111.1 GCA_017550895.1 Clostridia bacterium | reverse complement strand
CATTTCATCGTGCTCCGTCGGGGAGAGGGTCGAGATATTCGCAAAGCCGAGTATGCGGCCGAGGCTTTTGCACCAGTCGACGGCCGCCGGCGTGTTGCGCTCGGTCGGCGTCACGATATAGTTCGCACCGCGGAAGATCGAAGGGTCGCTGTTTTCCACACCGCTCAGTTCGCGCCCCGCCATCGGGTGCGCGGCGATAAATTCCACATCGGGGCGCACCATGGACTGGATCTCATCGACGATGCAGGCCTTGACGCCCGTGACGTCCGTGAGCATGGCGCCGCTTTTGAGCAGATGCTGATTGTCGGCGATCCACTGCTTGAAAACGCCGGGATACAGGCCGAAGATCACAGCGTCCGCCGCGCCCAGGAGCGCGGGGTCGGGCGTGGTGCTGCCGCGGTCGATGATGTCGTTTTCCAGCGCGTAGGCTATCGTATCGGGGTCGGTGTCGATGGCGCTAACGTGAAAGCCCAGCGCCTTGAGCGCCTTGGCGTAGCTGCCGCCGATCAGGCCCAGGCCGACGATCAGAATGCTGCTGTCACTGATCCATTGCATGGTTCCACCTCCACATGTAAGGCTTTGAGATCGTCAAAGAAATCCGGGTAGCTTTTATTCACCGCTTCCGCTCCGCAGATCACGCCGCCGAATCTGCAGGTCAGCACGGCCAGCGCCATGACGATGCGGTGATCGTTGTGGCCGTCGAGCGGCAAGGTCGGCGCGTGCAGCGTGCAGGCGGGGACGGTGACGGTATTCTCATCAATTACAATGCTGCAGCCGAATTTTCGCAGCTCCTGCTGCATGGCTGCGCTGCGGTCGCTTTCCTTGATGCGCAGACGCGCCGTGCCCGTGAAGCGCCCGCCGTGCAGCAGGGCCGCCGCCGCAAACAGCACGGGCGCAAGGTCCGGGCAATCCGCAAGATCAATCTGCGCAAAGCCCTCCTGCAGCTGCCGGAAACAGCTGCGATAGACTCGGTCGCCCTGCAGCGAATCGGGGTTCAGCCCGCAGACCGTGACGTCGCCGCCGATCAGATTCAGCGCATCGGGAAACGCGGCGTTCGAGGCGTCGCCCTCCACGGCGCAATCGCACGGCCGGTATTGCTGCCCGCCGGGGATCAGAAGGCGATCGCCGTCCGCGGTGATCCGCAGGCCGAAATCACGCAGCGCCTGCAGCGTCAGATCAATATAGGGGCGGCTTTCTACCGGCGGCAGGAGCCGCAGTTCACTGTCGCCCTGCAGCAGCGGCAGCGCAAACAGCAGGCCGCTGACAAATTGACTGCTGACATTGCCGGGGATGTCAAAGACGCCCGGCGAGAGGGGACCCTGCACCGTGATCCGGTCGGTTGCGCGCTCGAAGCGCAGCCCCTGCGTGCGGCAAAGGGATTCATAGACCGTCAGCGGGCGCTGCAGAAGTGTCTGCGTGCCGGTCAGGGTCATCGGCGCATGGCCGAGCAGGCACAGCGGCAGAAAGAACCGCAGCGTGCTGCCGCAGGCGTTGCAGGGAAGCACTGCGCTTGCGGCGCGCCGCGGATCGGCGCCCTGCACGGTTGCGAGATCGCCGTTCAGACTCACCCTTGCGCCGAGGGCCCGCAGGCAATCAACGGTGGCGCGGATATCGTCGCTCAGCCGGATGCCCCGCACGCGGCTCTCGCCCGCGCTCAGGCCGGCGCAAAGCAGCAGCCGGTGCGCCAGGCTCTTGGAGGGCGGCGCGGTGACGGTGCCGTACGGCCGGCCGGGATGAATGCGCAGATTCATGTCGTCGCCTCCGCTTCGGGGGCGAGCCAGTCCGTGCCGAACCGCAGGGCGAGCTGGTCGCAGAGGGTCAGCGCAGTCATGGCGTCCGCGACGGCACGGGCACGATGGACGATGGCCGGATCGTGCCGTCCGGTCAGCTGCAGCGTGGCTTCTTCGCCGGTGAACAGATCGACGGTCTGCTGCGGCCGGAAAATCGACGGGGTCGGCTTCACGGCGCAGCGGAACAGCAACGGCATGCCGTTGGAGATGCCGCCGTTGACGCCGCCGTTGTGGTTGGTGGCGGTCACGGTCCGGCCTTGTTCGCTGCGATAGGAGTCGTTCATTTCGCTGCCGCGGCCCTCCGCCATGGCAAAGCCGCTGCCGAATTCCACGCCCTTGACGGCGGGAATGCTGAACATCGCATGCGCGAGCACGCCTTCGAGCGTGTCGAACCACGGCTCGCCCACGCCCGCCGGCAGACCGGTCACGGCGGTTTCCAGCACGCCGCCGACGCTGTCGCCGTCCGCGGCGGCAGCGGAGATGGCCGCCTGCATGTCGGCGGCAGCCTGCGCATCCAGCGCCGCAAAGGGCAGCGTCCGGAGCGTTTTCAGATCGGTTTCGAGGTCACCGAAGGCGCGGTCGGCCACACCGCCGCAGCGGGCGATGTGCGTGCCGATGCATACGCCCTTGCCCCGCAGGGCAGCGGCGGCAACCGCACCGGCAGCCACGAGCGCAGCCGTCAGACGGCCGCTGAAATGCCCGCCGCCGCGCGGGTCCTCAAAGCCGTGGTATTTGCAAAATGCCGTATAATCCGCATGGCCCGGTCGGGCGAGGGCGTGGGTCGCTTCATAATCGTCGGAATGCGCCTGCGTGTTGCGGATCAGGATGCAAAGCGGCGTGCCGGTGGTCTTGCCGTTGAAAACGCCGCTGACAATTTCAAAGGGATCCGGCTCCTGCCGGGCGGTGGAGATGCTGCCGGACGGGCGGCGCAGCGCGAGCGCCTGTTCGATGGCAGCTGTCTCGACGGGGATGCCGGGCGCAAGGCCGTCCAGCACCGCGCCGATGGCCGGGCCGTGGCTTTCGCCGAACAGCGTTACGCTGACGCTGCTGCCGAAGGTGTTTTTCATTTTCAGCCCTCCTTGATGATGCTGCGGATGCGCGCGCGCAGGGACGCGGCCTCCACGGTTTCCAGCTTCCAGCTGCCGATTTCCGGCACGGTGACGATGGTGATGCGTCCGTCCGCCGCCGCTTTTTTATCGTGCAGCAGGGCGGCGTAAACAGCGTCGGGATCCGCCGCGACTTCGGTCGGCAGGCCGAGCCGCTGCAGAATCGGCAGCACCTTTGCGCGCACGGGCGCGCTGCACATCGGCAGCAGGCCGAGCGCGACGCATTCGCCGTGATACAGGCCGGTCGCCGCTTCGATCCCGTGGCCGATCGTGTGGCCGAAATTCAGAATCTGCCGCAGGCCGCTTTCGGTTTCGTCCTGCTCCACAACGTCCGCCTTGATGCGCACGGCGCGGGCGATGATCGCATCCATCTGCGCCGCGGGATCCGCTTCAAACAGCGCGAACAGCGCGGGGTCGCTTGTCAGCGCAACCTTCAGCGCTTCCGCGAGTCCGTTCGCGATCTGGCGCGCCGGGAGCGTTGCCAGCACGTCGGGATCGATCAGCACCCGCTGCGGCTGGTGAAAAGCGCCGACGACGTTCTTAATGCCGTCCAGATTGACCGCCGTTTTTCCGCCGACGGAGGAATCCACCTGCGAGAGCACGGTGGTGGGTAAATTGTAAAACGCGATGCCGCGCATATAACAGGCCGCCGCGAAGCCCGCCAGATCGCCGACCACGCCGCCGCCGACGGCTGCGACGCAGTCCCTGCGGGTAAAGCCCGCGCGCAGCATCCGCGTGAGCAGACGCTCGAGCACGGCGAGGGATTTGCTTCCTTCGCCCTGCGGCACGGTTTCGATGATCGGCGCGCCGCATTGCGCGGCAAGATCTGCGGCATAGGCTGCCGGCACGCCGTCGTCCGTCACGATCAGCACGCGGCGGTTCAGCTGCAGAAGCTGCCCTGCCTGCCGCAGGCAGCCGCGTTCGAGCACGATCTCATAGCTGCGTTCGCCCAATGAAACGGGAATCTGCATCGGTCATTCTCCTTTTCTTTCAGCTCAGAACGGTTTCGGTGAAGCTGCCGGCCACCTTCAGCCGGTCGCAGTGCTGCTGCAGCTCGGCGAGCATGGCCTGCCCCGCATCGCTCTGCTCGTCGCCCTGCGCCTCCACATAGAAATAATAGTGGAAGGGGAGCGCGTGCATCGGGCGGCTGCGCAGCGCCGTCATATTGAAGCCGTGCGCGCCGACGACGTTGATCGCGCGGGCGAGCGCGCCGGCGGAGTCATGCACGGTAAAGAGCAGAAGGAAGCTGTGCGCGCCGGACGGATGATGCGGTTCGCGGGAAAACACGGCGAAGCGCGTGGCGTTTGCGTCGCTGGCGTGAATCTTGCGGTCCAGCACCTCCAGCCCGTAGAGCGAAGCGGTTTCCGCGCTGGCGATCGCCGCAAGGCTCCGGTCGCCCCGCTCGGAGACCATCTGGGCGGCCACGGCGGTGTTGACAGCGGTCTGCTGCGCAAACCCGTTTTCTTTGATATAAGCGGCGCATTGGCTGAGCGCCTGCGGATGACTGATCACGGTTTTGATCTCCGAGCGCTTCGTGCCGGGCAGCACGAGCAGCTGCTGCGCGATCGGCAGGGCAAAGACGCCGTTGATGAAAAGATCTCCGTTAAAGAGCAGGTCGATCACCTGCCCGACCTCGCCCGCATAGCTGTTTTCGATCGGCAGCACGGCACAGTCGCTTTCGCCGCTGACAGCCGCGTCATAGGCGGCTTTGAAGCTGTCGTAGGGCACCGGCGTCTGATCGGGAAAGATGCGGCGGGCGGCAATGTGCGCAAAGGCGCCCTCCACGCCGCAGAAGGCGACCTTGCCGCCCTCGATCAGGCGGCGCTGATACTGCCGCGCATAGGTCATGGCGTCGCGGATAAAGTTGAGATAATAGGCGCGGATCTCCGGATCCTCCACGAGCGCGGCGTTGCGCGCGAGCACCGCCTGCTCCTGCTGCGCATCCAGCACAGGCAGCCCGTGCGCCTGCTTATATGCCGCAACCTCCCGCATGGCGGCCATGCGCGCGGCAAAGGCGGCGGCAAGCTGCCGGTCGGCGGCTGCGATCTGTTCCCGGGCGTTCAGAATCTCTGTCATGACGTTCCTCCCTTTCCCTTCAACGGCTCTTCATACTCAAAAAAGCGGCTCTGTCCGAAAACAGAACCGCTTGGCTTTCATTGCCGGTGGATGCACCTGCTCGGACGCTTGTCATTGTTTTTGGGCATAAAACCAATAGCCCGCAAAATAGCGAACGAACAGAGAGAAAAAGGAGTTGTCGGCACAGATTGCTTTGCATGCGGCAGCGGTCATCTTCGGCAGGCTCCTTTCTCATACTTTTTGAGTAGTTTATCACGTTTGCGGAAAATAGTCAATAGGTTTTCTCTGAAAAATGCGCTTTTTATTCCGGCAGGTCGTGCGCTTCTTCCCAAAGATAATAGGCGAGGATATACTCCACGCGTTCTTTGCGGCGGCAATTGCGGAACTGCCGGATCAGCTCCATTTCGCGGTCCGTGATCTCGTGCGAATCCTTCGGCGAATGGAGATAATCCACCGGCGTGCGGTGGCCGTCCGGCTTCACGGGCAGGAAGGTCTGCAGCAGCTCGTTGGGCGTGATCATATACAGCTGACAGATCAGCACGATCACATCCACCTCCGGCATGCGGCCGTTTTCATATTTGGCATAGGTTGACCGGTCAATCTGCAGGTAATCAGCGACCTGCTGCTGCGTGAAACCGTATTCCATGCGTTTTTCCCGCAGCAGTTCATTGATTTGCTGGCAATTATATTTGGATTGATCATACATGGCGCTCGCCTCCGTCACAATTATAACACAAAAGTGACGGATTGTCACTATTATTTTCATAAAAATAGTGCGGCGCAGGCCGGAATTCCGGACTTGATTTCATCACTCTGATCTTTTATAATAGGAAAAGAGGGGGTGCGGAATATGAAAAGAATCCGCGGATGGATCGCGCTGCTGCTGGTCGTTGCCGTCTGCTTCGGCTGTCTGACGCCGGTCCGGGCGAACGCGGAAGCGCAGCCCGACGCATATCCGGAAAGCGATCATCCCTATGCGAACAATACGGACAAGATCTGGACCTATACGTATCCGGAGAATACGGACCGGCTGTTTGTGACCTTCTCCGCGGCATGTGAAGTGGGAAACGGCGACAGTATCTATCTGGAGTATTACGGCGAAGGCTACTGGATGACAACGCGCGGCGTCATTCCCGACGGCACGGCGCAGACGATCTGCATTCCGAACCGGACGTTCCGGATCGGTCTGATTTCCGACGACGCCGATACGGGCTACGGTTTTTCGATCGATCGCATCTCCCCGCAGCCGCCCGCGGATCTCTGCGCGGTGCGCTGCGCCTACGGCAGATCGTCCGTGATTGAGTGCTGCCCGGCGGATGCGGCGGATGCAGGGATCACGCTGCCCGGCGCTTATGCGTTTGACCGCCTGACGACCGCGCAGGGCGTGCTGATCGGCTGGGAGGCGCCCTCCGGCAACCGCTATTATTATACGGATGACCCGGAACAGCTTCCTTTGATTTCTCCGGAGGATCTGATCCCGGGGGAGCTGGTTGATCTCTCTCCGGTGTACTGCCCCAAAGAGGAAACCTATACCGTCAGCATCCGCTATCACGGCAGAACGCAAAGCGCGACGGGGATTCCCGGGCGCGCGCTGCGGCTGCCCGACACATACTTCGGCAGCATCACGGCGGAGGGCGCGATCTGCGGCTGGAGCTCCGACGCCGGCCTCGAGTATCAGTATCCGAGCGCCGCCCTGACGCTTGACGGCGCGCCGTATACGCCGCCCGGCGGCGAAACCGTCACGCTGACTACGCCGCTGGTCTGCCCGCTATCCGTGCGGCCGGAGGAAACCTTTTCCTTCGACAACGACAACGGCAAGGACGATTATTTCATGACGTCGTCGCAGAAATGGCAGCTGTTCAAAAACTATTCGTTCGCAACGATGCTGACCCCGTTTGCGCCGATCGGAGCGCTGCTCGGCCTGATCACCGCGACCATCTACCCAAGCTGGCCGCAGAACGGCGTATGCTGCGCCTTTCCGCAGCTGATCCTGATGCAGCATGCGGGCAAAATCGATCTGCCCGCCACGCAGGGCGTGGAAAACATGGATGAGCTGCAACTGTGGGATCCGCAGACCGACGAAGTGAATGAGGAACTTGCAGGCACGCTCAGCTATTATAACGGCGCTTCGCAGGCGGCGTTTGTCTGCTGCAATATGGCGATCGAGCCGGGCAGCGCGGCGTTCAAAGCGCAGTCGCAGGCGCTCTACGAAGCCGTGGAAAGCGGCAAGCCGGCGGTGATCTTCTATTTCCCCGGCAGCAAAACGCATCCTTTTTCGGCCGAACGCTCGCAGCAGAATCTCACGCATCTGAAAAGCCGCGATTTTTACGGTCTGGTTGAGAATATCGCCGAGATGCACAGCGTCCTGCTGACCGGCGCTTATACCGCCGCGGACGGCCGCCATATCTTCTTCGGCTACGACAGCAACGGCAACAGCAAACAGTGGGGGATAGGCTATGTCAGCGGGGAAGCGCGGGTGTATGAAATGTCTGCGGACTTCGGCGCCTTCGAGCTCGGACCCTTTAACTGGACGACGGACCCCGACGTCTTTGCGCCCTTCCGGCTCGATCAGCCGACGAACCCGCTGCTGTGGGCGAAGAATTTCTTTCGCAGCCTCGGCGCGCTGATCACAAAGAAGCCGTATTGAAACGCAGTGTTCCTCGCGCCGGCCGGGCGAATCGCCCTGCCGGCGTGTTTTCTGTGCATAAGTCATCAGCAGAATGAATAAAGGTACAGAAAAACGGCGCTGAAGATCGTCAGAATGCATAAAAATTCATAAATTACGAATATTCATTAAAGAAACGGTTGACATTTTTGCAAAACCGTTGTATAATAGCCGAAAAATATACAATTCGGAAAGGGAAGATCGGACATGGCCACCGTATTCATCGACGGCTCTGCCGGCACAACGGGTCTGCGGATCCGGGAGCGTCTGGCGGCGCGGCAGGATCTGACGCTTCTGACGCTGCCGGAGGCGCAGCGCAAGGATCCGGCGGCGCGTCGGGAAGCGCTCAACGCAGCGGATGTGGCGTTCCTCTGCCTGCCGGATGCGGCGGCGCGCGAGGCGGTCGCCATGATCGAAAACGACCGCACCGCCGTGATCGACACCTCGACCGCGCATCGCACGGCGCCCGGCTGGGTTTACGGGTTTCCGGAGATCGGCGGGCGGCGCGCGCAGATCCCGTTTGCAAAGCGCATTGCCAATCCCGGCTGCCACGCAAGCGGTGTCATCGCGCTGGTGGCGCCGCTGGTGGAGCGCGGGCTGCTCTCGCCGGAGACGAAGCTGAGCTGCTTTTCGCTGACCGGCTATTCCGGCGGCGGCAAGCAGATGATCGCGGCCTATGAAGCGCCGGAACGGGATGCGCTGCTCGAGGCGCCGCGGATGTACGGCCTGCCGCAGACGCATAAGCATCTGCCGGAGATGGCGGCGGTCTGCGGGCTGCAGTCGGATCCGATCTTCTGCCCGGTGGTCGCGCCGTATTATGCCGGCATGCAGGTGACCGTGCCGCTCTTCGGCAGCGACCTGCGCGGCAGCGCGGCAGACGTCTGTGATCTTTATCGATCCTATTATAATACAGGGCTTGTGCGATTCGTGCCGCAGGCGGATGTGAACGGCTTTCTTTCCGCCGGCGCTTATGCCGACCGGGATGACATGCTGGTCACCGTCGCCGGCAACGAGGAACGGCTGCTGCTGATCGCGCAGTTTGATAATCTGGGCAAGGGCGCGTCCGGCGCGGCGGTGCAGAATCTGAACCTGCTGCTCGGCGCGGCTGAGACCGAAGGCCTGCAAATCGGAGGAGCAATATGAAACAGATCAACGGCGGCGTTTGCGCCGCGCAGGGATTTACCGCCGCAGGCGTGCACTGCGGCATCCGCAAGAATAAAACCAAGCGCGATCTGGCGCTGATATTCAGCGATGTGCCCGCGGCCGCGGCTGCGGTCTATACGACCAATCTGGTCAAGGGCGCGCCGCTGCTGCTCAATCAGCAGCATCTGCAAAACGGGCGCGCGCAGGCGATCATCTGCAACAGCGGAAACGCGAACACCTGCAACGCCGACGGGCTGGAGATCGCCGCGCAGACGGCGGCGCTCACGGCGCAGGCGCTCGGCATCGAAAAAGAGGACGTGCTTGTCGCCTCCACGGGCGTGATCGGTCTGCCGCTCTCCATTGCGCCGTTTGTGACGGGCGTCCCGCTTGCGGCGGCCGCGCTTTCCGCCGATGGCTGCGACGCGGCGGCGGAAGGCATCATGACCACGGATACGGTCAAAAAAGAGGTGGCCGTGGAGTTTGAGCTCGACGGCCGGCCCGTGCGCATCGGCGGCATCGCCAAGGGCAGCGGCATGATCCATCCGAATATGGCGACCATGCTGGTCTTTATCACGACGGATGTCGCCATTTCTCCCTCTATGCTGCAAAAGGCGCTCTCTGCGGACATCGCGGAGACCTTCAACATGATCAGCATCGACGGCGACACCTCCACCAACGATATGGTGACGGTGCT
>JAFZNN010000110.1 GCA_017550895.1 Clostridia bacterium | reverse complement strand
TTTTTCTGTATTCCCGTCCACTGAGCGGGCCGTTGGAGCTTCGGCAGACCAAGCGGGCGGATCCGTGGCTGTATTTTGCCACATTTGCCATTATAGCATACCTCGCGGGCGTTGTAAATCGGTTTGAATGCTAAATTTCTGGTGCGGCGCGTCGATTTCCAGTTCTTGCGTTCATTGCCGTGTGGTGATATACTGTTATCATTCCTTGTCAGGCGGTGAAACAGGCATGAAGTTTATTTGCCGAATCGACCTTTCTCTGTACCGATGCATTTCAGAAGACATAACGACGGACGTGGTCCTTGTGACGGAGGAGCGTATTGCCCACAGCAATCGCCATCAGCGGGCGTTCGACAGATATGGATCGTTTCTCAGGGCCGCGTTGACTGCTCCGGATTATATTATTGAGGACAAGCGGCCGAATACCGGTTTGGTTGTCAAGAAGGTCGAGGCGGAAGATGGCCGCTCGCTGCTCATTGTATTGCGCGTTCACGTATCTGGCGATCCCGCGGGCTATAAAAACTCAATCATTTCGTGCTGGGATATCGGTGAAGCCAGACTGAAAAACTATTTGAGAAACAGAAAAATACTTTACAAATCTCACGATTCGTGATACACTTAAACTGTACCAAAGGGACTGTCGAGGTGGTAAACTACGTTGCGACCACACGCCGATGGTATGACAGGGGGGCAACCTCCGAGAGATGCGGGAGATGCGACGCCCGCCGGCAGTCCATGATACGCGCCGTCTGCTTGACGCAGGCGGCTTTTCTTATTCGCCCATCAACGCATGCCCCGCCAGCCTCTCCGCCTCGTCCCTTCGCCCCGCCGACAGCAGCGCGCGGATGCGCGTCGAGGACACGGGTTCGCCGTCCAGGCATACCGGGCCGACGATCACCGGCTCGTAGCCGAGCGTTTCGCCCAGCGCCGTGAGCAGCGCGGCGTCGCCCCGACCGCCCCGGCCGTAGCTGTGGTTGTAGCCGGCCACGACGGCGCGGGGACGCAGCGCTTTCGCGATGCGGGCGAGGTATTCCTCCGGCATCTGCGCGGCGAAAGCGGCTGTGAAGGGCTCCTCGACGAGGATGTCCAGCCCCAGCGCCTGGAGCAGCGCTTCCTTTTCGGGCAGCGGGGTCAGCGGTTCGGGCACAGCCTCCGGCCTGACGAGTGAAAGCGGGTGCCGGTCGAAGGTAAGCGCGGCAGCGGGCAGGTTCCAGGCCCGCGCCAGCGAGACGGTCTTTTCGATCAGCCGCGCGTGGCCCAGGTGCACGCCGTCGAAGGTGCCCAGCGCCACCACGCAGCCCGCGCCGTCGAATTCATCCATTGAGTGCAGTATGCGCATCAGTTCTTCTCCATCAGCATGGCCCTGAAGCGGAGGTTTTCCTCTCCGTCCGCCTGCGCCATGCCGGCAAATGTGTCTGCCACGTAGATTCGGGCGATGTCGCCCATCGCGAACGCCTGCCCGTGCCATTCCGGCGGGATCGCGCAGCCGTTGGACACCGGCGTCATATGTCTTTCGTCCAGCCTCACGGCGGGATATGCGGAAAGCGGCGCGTCCATGGGATAGAGCAGGCTTTCCAAGCGCCCCGCCTGCGCGGCGCTTTGCAGCTCCTCCAGCGTCGCGGCGTCCTCCGCGCGGAAGCAGCCCGCCTCGGTGCGCAGCAGGAACGACATGTGACCGCCCACGCCCAGCATGCGTCCGATATCGTGGCACAGCGTGCGGATGTAAACGCCCTTGCCGCAGGCGACGCGCAGCATGTACGCCGCCGGCCCGGCCTTTTGCAGGCAGTCGATCGAGTGCACGGTCACGCGGCGCGGCTCCAGCTCCACCGCCTCGCCCCGGCGGGCCAGGTCGTACATACGCTGTCCGTCCCGCTTGATGGCGGAGTAAGCCGGGGGAATCTGGTCGATATCGCCCGTGAAGCGGGGGAGAACCGCGCGGATGTCCGCTTCGGTCACGGCGCTGGCGTCGCGCCGCGCGAGAATATGCCCGCCCGCGTCCTGCGTGTCTGTTTCGACGCCCAGGCAGAGCCCGGCGACGTAGGTCTTC
>JAFZNN010000109.1 GCA_017550895.1 Clostridia bacterium | reverse complement strand
CAGGCCAGCGTCACAAGCATCGGCTCTTATGCTTTCTCCGGCTGCACCGGGCTGACGAGCGTCACAATCCCGGGTGGCGTTTCCTACATCGGCGAAGCCGCGTTCATAGGCTGCACCGGGCTGACGAGCGTCACGATTGGCAAGGGCGTCACAAGCATCAGCGATTCTGCATTCTTAAACTGCACCGGGCTGACGAGCGTCACGATCCCTGACAGCGTCACGAGCATCGGTAAATGGGCATTCGGCAGATGCACCGGGCTGACGAGCATCACGATTCCGGACAGCGTGACAAGCATTGGTAAAGATGCGTTCGAGCGCTGCACCGGGCTGACGAGCGTCACAATCCCGGACAGCGTCACAATCGACCGTTTTTGTATATTCGCTCCCGAAACAAAAATTATACGGCCATCTGATAAATCCGTAACAGTCGAAAAGCCGAAAGGATCAAGCGGCTGCTACGTTGCTACCGCTGTCTACGGTTCCTATGATTGCCCGCAGGTGTGGACGCTGCGGCGCTTCCGCGACAATCGGCTGGCGCTGACGTGGTACGGCAGGCTGTTCATCGTTCTGTATTACGCAATCAGCCCTACCGTTGTGAAATGGTTCGGGCAGGCCGCGTGGTTCAATCGCTTCTGGCGCGCGCGCCTCGACCGCATGGTCCGCCGCCTGCAGGCAGACGGCTTCGACGACACGCCCTATTCTGACAACTAAAAAAACCATGAGAAACCGCCGTGCTCAAATCCGAGCACGGCGGTAATGTTTTATGCGATTCTTTTAAACAATATTCCCTTTCTTCCGCTCTGTTGCGCGGCGCAGGGCCTTGCCGATTTCAAACACCGGCACGGTGGAGGCGGCGAGCAGGAACGAGATGAGCATCTCCTTGAATTCGAGTTCCTTCGCGTTCGCGCCCGGGAAGAAAACTTCCCGCAGGAACGGCACGTAGATCGGCAGCAGTGTCAAGCCGATGGTGATGACGGCAGCGCCGACCAGCCACCAGTTGAAGTTCCTGAACATGCTGTTGGAGAACAGCGAGCCCTGACGGGAACGCATATTGATCGCGCAGAACAGCTCGCCGAAGTTGACCGCGAGGAATGCCATCGCCACGCCGTTTATACAAACGTTTCCGGCCGCCTCGCTTGCGCCCCAGATCGCAGACAGCGGTTTTTCGGGATACTCAAGGAAGAAACCGATCACGTAGGCGGCGATTTCGATGATCGCCAGATAAATGCCCTGCCAGACCATGTCGATACCGGCGCCGCCGGAGAAGATGCCGTCGGTCGTCGCGCGCGGCTTGCGGCGCATCAGATTGCCCTCCGCCTTCTCCATGCCGAGCGCAAGGCCGGGCAGCGAGTCGGTGACCATGTTGACCCACAGCAGGTGGATCGGGCCGAGGATCGTGAAGTTGAAGATCGTGGAGAAGAACATGATGAGCACTTCGCTCATGTTGGTCGAAAGCTGGAACTGCAGCACCTTGCAGACGTTGTCATAGATCTTGCGGCCTTCCTCCACGGCGTTGACGATCGTGGCAAAGTTGTCGTCCGCAAGCACCATGTCCGACACGCTCTTGGTCACGTCGGTGCCGGTGATGCCCATGCCGATGCCGATATCGGCGGATTTGATCGAGGGCGCGTCGTTGACGCCGTCGCCGGTCATGGCCGTGACCATGCCGCGCGCCTTCCACGCCTTGACGATGCGGGTCTTATGCTCCGGCTGCACGCGGGCATAGACCGAATATTTCAGAACCTCTTCAACCAGCTCTTCGTCGCTGAACTGATCGAGATCCGCGCCGAGGATCGCCTGGCTTCCGTCGGTCAGAATGCCGAGCTCCTTGCCGATGGCAACGGCGGTATCCTTGTGGTCGCCCGTGATCATCACGGGGCGGATGCCCGCCTCGCGGCATTCCTCAATGGCGGCCTTGACCTCCGGACGCACCGGGTCGATCATGCCGGTCAGGCCGACGAAGGTCAGATCCTCCTCGAGCGTCTCCGGCTCATAGGAGGTCGGCGCGGCCACATACATCCGCATAGCGACGGCGAGCACGCGCAGCGCGCGGTCCGCCATGGCCTTGTTGTTTTCAACGATCTTTGCGCGCACCTCATCGGTGAAGGGGACGGCTTTGCCGTCGATGAGCGCGAATTTGCAGTGCTTGAGCACCACGTCGGGCGCGCCCTTGGTGTATTGTACGATGCCGTCCGGGGTCTGATGGACGGTGGACATCATCTTGCGGCCGGAATCGAACGGCGCTTCGCCGATGCGGGGGTGGTTGGCCACAAGGTCGTTTTTATTCAGCCCGAGCGTATTTGCATAAGCGACAAGCGCCGCCTCGGTCGGTTCGCCCTTGACCTTGCCGTGCGCGTCGATCTCCGCGTCGCAGCAGAGCGCCATCGCCTTGGCGATCAGCGGCTCGTTGTCGCCGTAGTGATCCACCACGGTCATCTTGTTCTGCGTCAGGGTGCCGGTTTTATCCGAGCAGATGATCTGCGTGCAGCCGAGCGTTTCCACGGCGGTCAGCTTGCGGATCAGCGCCTGCCGCTTGCTCATGGCGGTCACGCCGATGGAGAGGATGATCGTCACCACGGCGGGCAGGCCCTCGGGGATTGCCGCGACCGCCAGCGCGATGGCGGAGATGAAGGTCGCCAGCGCCGCGTTGCCGAAATGCCCCCAGGTGAAGCCGGCTTTCTCGGTCAGCACTGTTTCCGCCAGGCCGACGATGAACACCAGGATGGAAATGCCGATCACGAGTTTGGTCAGGAATCTGGAAAGCTCCGCCATCTTGATCTGCAGCGGAGTCTGCTCCTTTTCCGCCTGCGTGAGCGCATCGGCGATCTTGCCCATTTCGGTATCCATGCCGATGCCGGTCACAACGGCTTTGCCGCGGCCGTAAACGACCACGGAGCCGCTGTAGAGCATGTTCTTGCGGTCACCCAGCGGCACGTCGCTGTTCTGATCCTTGCACATGAGCACGTCGATCACCTTGGAGACCGGGACGGATTCGCCGGTCAGCGCCGCTTCCTCCGCCTTGAGGGAGTGGCTTTCGATGATGCGGCAGTCCGCCGGCACGGCGTCGCCCGCCTCAAGCACGACGACGTCGCCCACGGCGATATCCTCGCTCTTGACGGTGACGACCTCGCCGTCGCGCAGCACGCGGCTGGTGGCGGCGGTCATCTGCATGAGGGCTTCCATGGCGGCCTCCGCCTTGCTCTCCTGCACCAGACTCATGATCGTGTTGATGATGACGACGATGAGAATGATCAGCACGTCCGCGAAATCGATCAGCTTGGGCTGTCCCTTCGCTTCAATGACTGCAACGACCGCCTGGATCAGCGCCGCGATCAGCAGCATGATGATCATGGGATCGGCCAGTGAATTGAGGAATTTGCGGAACAGGGTTTCTTTCTCTGGTTCCTTAAGTTTGTTTTTGCCGTTGACGCCGAGCCGCCGCTCCGCCTCTTCGGCGGTCAGGCCCTTGGCGGAGCTGCCGACCGCTTTGTAGACGGCGTCCAGCTCTTCCAGATAGAACTTCATACGGTTCAATCCTTTCCTGTCTTTTGAATAAAAAAGACCTCTGACAGAGAACAGCCTCTGTCAAAGGTCTTGCTTCCAAATGATCGGGCGATCGCCAGGCCGAAGCCGGTTGTTGACGATCTGCGCAGGCGCCGAACGCCTGCAAGCTACTCCCCTTTAACTTGATGGCATAATCATATCACACCCAGCGGGGTTTGTCAAATCATTTTTTGCAAAAAAGCGTCCGGCTCAATGAATCAGACGCAGCGAAAGCGCCAGCAGGCATTGGCCGATGTAATAAAGATACAGGTTGGCCTTCTGCAGGCGAAGATCCTTTTCCTTGCGGAAGAAGGCGACGCAGAGCACCAGGTCCGAGGCGGCAAACAGCGTCGCGCCCGCCCGCAGCGTCAGCGTGGAGAACACCTGCGTCGCCGCGCCGCCGACGGCGGCGGCCACGCTGTAAGCCAGGCAGCACATGGTCAGCAGCATCCAGGCATACAGGGCGATCGGCAGGGCCAGCAGCCCCATTTTCAGCTTGCAGACGAAGAACAGCACGGCGATCACGACCGCGTCCAGCGCCAGCAGCAGAATATTGCGCAGGAAGTGGCCGCCGGCGTCGCGCAGCGCGCTGTATTTCCGGTAAAACGCCAGCGCGAAGAGCACATGGCCGCCGAGGAAGAACAGCCCGCCCAGGCCGTAATTGACGGCCAGATTCCCCAGCTTCGGCCAGCAGTGCAGGAACAGATCGCCGAGGAACGCGCAGCCGAACGCGCACAGCATCCACCGGGCATAGGGCGTCACGCCCGCTCCGCCGGCAAGGCACGCAAACAGCGCGGCAAGGCAGAAGCAGGCCGAGCACAGGAGCTTGCCGCCGAGCGTGCGCGCGCTCAGCGGGGTCTGCTTTTCGACCAGACCGACATAGCTGCGCAGGGCGAAGGCCTCCGCGCACAGGCAAAGAATGGAGAATAAATTCAGCAGTTTCATCATGATGCAGTATACAGCGTGCCGAGGCTCTGCGTCAGCGTGCGGCAAACGCTTTGGTATAAATAGGTTTCATAAACGTCCTTTTCGGCAACATTGACGGAAACGCTGCCGTTCTGAATGCTGGGGAAGACCTTGTGCTGTTCGCCGGTCAGACGGATGCGATCCGTCTCCTTGTAGCCGTTGGCAAGCACGGTGTCCATCGCCGCACGCAGGTCGGCGCATTCCCCCTGGATCTCTTTGATCAGGTAGTTGAGCAGGTAGCAGCTTTCGGCGTTCTCCATGCTGTCGGCGAAGGCGATGATCTGCGCGTTCTGCGCCTCCCAGGCATCGACCTTTGCCAGCTCATCCACCACGGTAAAGGCGGGATTCCGCCCGTTTTCGCTTTTGGTATACAGCCGGTTGATCTCACCGAACACATCCATCGCGGAGAGCACGGTCGGCCGCAGACGCTCGTAATCATCCAGCAGATCCAGCAGCAGTCCCGTGCGGTTGCGCACCTCTTCGGCCTGCGCCTTTGTTTCCGCATCCAGCGCGTCGCTGCGCGCGAGCGCGTCCGCTTTCTCAAACCAGCCCTCCACCTTCTCACGGTCGAAATCGGAGAGCAGGGCGGGGTAGCTGCTGTTGATATCCAGCCGCAGGTCGATGTAAGCCGCAAGCGCCTGCGCCCGGCTGCCGCCCGCATGGCTGATCGTGTAGGCGGCGGAGCGATAGTCGCCCTTGCCGATCTCACGCTCGGCCGCGGCGCAGAGCAGGGGGTTGCGCAGCAGCAGAACGCCGATGAGCACCGCCAGAAGCGCGCAGAGCACCGCAACCGTCACAACAAGGGGTTTCCTTGCCGTGCGGCCCTGTTCGCCGGATGCGGATTGTCTGCGTGCTGCCATGCGGGGCTCCTTTCGCGGGAGTTTATTGCTTCATCGTGCCGAGCAGCGGCATATCGATGATTTTTTCAAGCTGTTTCAACGCGATCGCGCCGCCCTTGCTGAGCAGCGGAGACGAGATGGAGGTGGTGACGGTGGTTTTCAGATTGTCGGCCAGCTGGCTGATCGGCGGGCTGCACTCCGGGAACACCGTGACGTTGTTGCCTTTGAACACCAGCGTCAGCCGGCGCTCGGAAATGGATTCCAGCGGACGCATCCGGAGCTCCAGCGAGTCGGGAGCGATCCAGGCTGCCGAGGAAACGGCGGTGAAATCGATGCCGGCCACATGAATGCGGCTTTCGCGGCAGCTGCCGTCCATCCCGCAGAGGATGACGTTGTGGGTCTTGCCCTCATCCCAGGCGAGGGTGCAGGTGTCTTCGCCGAAATCCAGCACCAGATTGTTGATGTTGCCGCCGCGGTCCGCCGACATGTAGACAATGGCGATCGGCAGCATGGAGAGCGGCCAGCCCGCCGCGTTGAGCAGCGGATTTCTGTTGAGCTTGATGACCTTGCCCTTGATGAATTCTTCCAGCACGCTGTGCGGCAGCGCGGGCAGCGGCTCCATGGGGGAGAGCGTCAGTTCCTTGACGGGCACGGCGTCCTCCGGCTTTTTGCGGCTCTTTTCAATGAAAGCGGCAGGGAAATGGCGGAACAGGCAGTCGCGGCTCTTCTGCTCGTCGACCTCGCTTGCGGTCATGACGACGACGGCGTTGTAATCCTCAAATACGATGCCGAACTGCGAGAACATGCCGTCCGCGCGGTAGCTGTTTTCCAGCGCGTTGCGCCAGAAGTAATACCCGTAGCCCCAGTGGGAATCCGCCAGCGCTTCCGGATGTTCGTTTTCCACCTGCTTGGCCACGGCCTCCGCGGCGTACCAGGCGGGGATGACCTGCTGCCCGGCGTAAACGCCGCCCTGCGCGACGCAGAGCATGAAGCGCGCGAGCTCCTCCGTGGTGACGAACAGACCCCAGCCGCCGGCCTCCAGCCCGTCGGGATCGTGCTCCCAGAAGGGCATACGGTCGATGCCCAGCGGCACAAGCAGGCGCGGCTGCAGATATTCAAGCACATGCTGGCCGGTCAGACGGTAGATGATCGCGCAGCAGATGTAGGTGTTTTCGCTGACGTATTTCCAGCCCTCTCCGGGGGCAAAGCCCCATTTGGCCTTGAAGAAATCCTTCACCCAGTTGCCGCGGGTCTTATCGGTGATCACGCTGATGTCCTTGCCGGACGTCATGGTCAGCAGATGCCGCACCGTCATCGCCTCAAGCAGCGGGTCGGGCTTTTTCGGCCGGTATTCGGGAAACATGTCGATCACCTTGGTATCCAGCGAAAGCAGCCCCTCGTCAACGGCGAAGCCGATGGCCACGGAGGTGAAGCTCTTGCTGACGGAATACATGGTGTGCGGCGTGTCGTGGTTGTACGGCGCGCGGTAGCATTCAAGCGCGACCTTGCCCTCACGCAGTACCATCAGAGAGTGCAGCTCGATCTCCTGCGCGTCAAAATCTTCAATCAGGCGCTTGAGCTCGGCGGAGCTCACGCCGACCTGCTCCGGAAACTGCGCGTGCTGGAGCGCTTTCGGATCTTTCTTGTCTGCCATCGGTTTCACCCTCGGCGCCGCACATTCGCCGCGCCGTTCCTTTCCCTCAGAATTTGAAGAAGTCGGCTTTGCGCAGACCTCTCCATAATAGATTCTTTATTATACCATAAAGAAGAAAAAAAGAAAACCGTTCCGCAAAAAATTTTTTTAAAAAATATCAAACAAATGTTTGCATTTTCTGAACATTTGTGCTATAATGGGTCTGCAGGATGTGTAATTGCGAAAAAAACAAGCAGAAATGAGGGCTTTCTGATGAAACCGATCACACCCATCCAACAGCGCATTTATGAATTTCTGGTCGAAATGTCCAAGGAAAACATGAAGCCGACCGTGCGCGAGATCGGCGCCGCCGTCGGGCTGCGCTCCACCTCCTCGGTGCAGGCGAATCTGGATGCGCTCGAGGCCGCCGGCTATATCCAGCGCTCGCCGATGCTCAAGCGCTGCATTCAGATCGTCGGTCAGTCGGATCATGTGACCCACGTGCCGCTGCTCGGCACCGTCACGGCCGGCATGCCGATCCTCGCGGTGGAGGAGATCGAGGGCTATCTGCCGTTCTCCATGCCCGGCGCGAGCGACAAAGAGCTGTTTGCGCTGCGCGTCAAGGGCGAAAGCATGCTCTGGGCCGGCATTCTCGACGGCGATATCGTCATCGTTGAGCGCACGCCGACCGCGAAAAACGGGGAAATCGTCGTCGCGCTGATCGAGGACGAGGCCACGGTCAAGACGTTCTACAAGGAAGACGGGCATTTCCGTCTGCAGCCGGAGAACGACGCCTATCAGCCGATCATCGTCAACGAGGTCGTGATTCTCGGCAAGGTGATCGCAAGCTACCGTTACTATTGACCGTATAATTCCGCCGCGCCTGCGCACACTGATAAAAAAGAAAGAGGTGTGCGCAATGATCGAACAGGATACCATTCGCCTTTTGCGTGAATGCGACGCGGGCGTCAAAATGGGGGTCTCCTCCATCGACGACGTGCTGGATTATATCCACACGGACGCTCTGCATGCGCTGCTGGGCAACTGCAAGCTGGCGCATGAATCGCTCGGCGCAGAGATCACAACGCTGCTGGATTCCTACGGGGATACCGGCAAGGAACCTGCGCCGATCGCAAAGGGGATGTCGTGGATCAAAAGCAGCGTCAAAATGATCGTTTCGAGCGACGACGACGCTGCTGCGGCCGATCTGATGACGGACGGATGCAACATGGGCGTGAAATCCCTGAGCAAGTATCTGAATCAGTATGCCGCGGCGGACGAGGCCTCCAAGGGCATCGCCAGGCGGCTGATCTGTCTGGAATCGGATCTGGCAAAGGATCTGCGGGATTATCTCTGAAAAAAGATGCAAAAAAGATGCAATACACCCGGAACGAGTCCGCAGTCTGCGGCGCCCGCTCCGGGTGCTGTTTGATTGATTGATTTTTGAAAGCGCTGCCGGCGCCTTACCAAAGGAAGGGGAGGACCTTGTATTTCACGCGCGTGCGATAGTCCGCATACCCCTCCAGCCCTTCCAGCAGCACGGTTTCTTCATTGCGGATGCGTTTGGCAATGATCGGGATGTAGGCGAGCAGGATGACAAAGGAGAGCGGCGAGCCGAGCACGAAGCCCATCGAAAGGAACAGGAGCAGCGTCGCCGCGTACATCGGATGCCGCACAACGCCGTAGAGCCCGGTGTCAACAACGGTCTGGTGTTCCTGCACCTCGATGGTTCTGGACAGGTAGACGTTTTCGCGCAGGACCTCCGCATACATGGCATAGGCTGCGAGAAACAGGCCGGCGGCGACCAGGGCGACCCAGCGCGGCAGCTTGATCCAGCCGAAGCGGAAATTCAGCCCGGCGACCACGAAGGCCGCTATAAACATCAGGCCGCTGAGCAAAAGCACCGCTTTCTGCTCCTGCTCTTCCTCCTTGGCGTTCAGCCGCTTTTGCAGCAGCGCGGGGTTCCGCACGAGCAGCACGATGCCGGCGAAAAACATGGGCACGAAGAGAATCAGGATCAGCAGCCAGCCGTTCCAGAAGCGCAGCGTCCCGGCGGGCAGAAAGAGCAGCAGCCCCACGAGCAGAAGGCCGGCCAGAAATTTCCCGACCGCCTGAAAAAAGAGTTTTGTATTCATTGCGAGTTTCCCTTCCCTCTTTTTTTCGGCGCGGGCAGCGCGTCCGCAACGGCGCGCACGAGCGTCTGCAGCAGCGCGCGGTCGTCCGTTTCCTCCACGAGCGCCATCGGTTTTGCGCCGGGGTAGGGCGGCTCGAGCGGCGCATCCGGCAGCAGGGCCAGCGCGGGCGGCACGGGCTTGATGAGAAAGCGGTTGTCATAAAGTCCGCCGATGAGCTTGCCCTGATAATAAAGAAGATATTCGCCCATCATTGCCCGGGATTCCACGCCGGGCAGATCGGACAGCTGATCCAGGATATACGCCAGATAGTCTTTGCTTGCAGGCATAACGATCCCTCCCGCTCTTTTTATAACGCATTTTGCTTGGAAAGTAAAGGAAAATCCGCGAAAAAACAGGATCGCCTGTGAGAAAACGGATGGGCGCGCCGGCTGCGGATTGACAAATTGCGGAAAACGTGCTACAGTCAAAGCGGAATAAAAGGAGGGGATCCGGATGCAACAACTGAAACGGATCAGCTGCGTTTTGCTTGCGATTCTGCTGCTGCTCCCGCTGTCGGCGGCTGCTGCTGAGGACGTGCCGCCGCTGGAATCACTTGACACGTCGGCTGTGGACGGAAAACTCACGGCCTATCTCGGCGTGCCGACCTATTTTGTGGTCTATCCGGAGCCGCTGGAGGCAGAGTCGCGCTTCGACGTCAGGAATGCCGTGATCACCTGCAGCGAGGAAGGCATTGTTGAGGCTGTGCCGGAAAAAGTGGAAGCATACCGTTTCGGCAGCGTGAACATCACCGGGTTGAAGCTCGGATCGACCGTTGTGACCGTCACGGAGCCGGAAAGCGGCGTTTCCTGCGCGGTCAAGGTCACGGTGGTGCCCGCCTTCGGCTATCGCCTGCGCAGATTCGTCGATTTTCTGAATTATCTGCCGTATTTTATTTTCATGCGCCTTGCAAGCATCTTTTACAGATAACCCGATTCGGACAGATCCAACGCGCCCCTCTGCCGCGGCAGAGGGGCGCGTTGGATCTGTCCGAATCGGGTTATCTGTAAAAGAT
>JAFZNN010000108.1 GCA_017550895.1 Clostridia bacterium | reverse complement strand
CGCAACGGACGTGAAGGGCTTCGTGCTCGGCGGGCGCTCCGTCGGCCCCTGGCTGACCGCCTTCGCCTACGGCACTTCGTATTTCTCCGCCGTCATCTTCGTCGGCTACGCCGGTCAGTTCGGCTGGAAATTCGGTCTGGCCTCCACCTGGATCGGCATCGGCAACGCCGTGATCGGTTCGCTCCTGGCCTGGGCCATCCTCGGCCGCCGCACCCGCATCATGACGCAGCATCTGAATTCCGCCACGATGCCGCAGTTCTTCGGCGAGCGCTTCCAGAGCAAGGGCCTGAAGATCGCCGCCTCGCTGATCGTTTTTGTCTTCCTGATCCCCTACACCGCCTCGCTTTATAACGGTCTTTCCCGCCTGTTCGGCATGGCGTTCAACATCGATTATTCCGTCTGCATCCTGCTCATGAGCATCCTGACGGCAATCTACGTCATCGCGGGCGGCTACATGGCGACGGCCATCAACGATTTCATTCAGGGCATCATCATGATCGTGGGCATCATCGCCGTGATCGCCGCGGTGCTCCGGGTCAACGGCGGCTTCATGGATTCGCTCGCCGGTCTGGCCGCGGTTACGGACGAATCGGCCTCTTCGATTCCGGGCGTATTCAATTCCTTCTTCGGTCCCGACCCGCTGAACCTGCTGTTCGTGGTCATTCTGACCTCGCTGGGCACCTGGGGCCTGCCGCAGATGGTGCAGAAATTCTACGCCATCAAGAGCGAAGGCGACATCAAGAAGGGCACGATCATTTCCACCTTCTTCGCCATCATCGTCGCGGGCGGCTGCTACTTCCTGGGCGGCTTCGGCCGGCTCTTCTCGGATAAGATCGACATCGAGGCCAACGGCTTTGACTCCATCGTGCCCACGATGCTCGGCGATCTCAAGCCCGTGCTGATCGCGCTGGTCGTGATCCTCGTGCTTTCCGCTTCGATGTCCACGCTCTCCTCGCTCGTGCTCGCCTCCTCCTCCACGCTGACGATCGACCTGATCAAGACGAGCATCGCCAAAAAGATGGATGAAAAGAAGCAGGTGCTGACCATGCGGATCCTCGTGCTCTTCTTCATTGCCGTTTCCGCCGTGATCGCGCTGTTCCAATACAACACCAAGAGCAATTTCATCGCGCAGCTCATGGGCATCTCCTGGGGCGCGCTGGCCGGCGCCTTCCTTGCGCCGTTCCTCTTCGCGCTCTACTGGAAGAAGACGACCAAGGCCGCCTGCTGGGTCAGTTTCCTGTTCGGCTCGCTGCTGATGATCGCCAACATGCTCTTCCGCGCGCACTTCCCGACGCTCCTGCAGTCCCCGATCAACTGCGGCGCCGTGGCGATGCTGGCCGGCCTTGTGATCGTGCCGGTCGTGAGCCTGCTCACGCCGAAGCCGGACAGCGGCTTCGTGGAGGAAACCTTCGCCTGCTACAACAAGGAAACGCACGCAAAGGCAAAGGAATCCCTCGGCGAAAACTGATCCCATCCGAAGTTATCAAGAGAAAAACGCAGGGATCGGCGGGGTGCAGCCTGCCGATCCCATTCAGTTTGTTTGAGGTGGATCATGATCATTGACGCGCACACCCACACCTTCCCCGCCGCGATCGCAGGCAAGGTGGTTGAAAAGCTGCAGGCGATGGGAAGCACCCGCGCCTACACGGACGCGACCGACGACGCGCTGCAGCGCTCCATGCAGGCCGCGGGCATCGACGTTTCCGTCCTGCTGCCGGTGATGACGAATCCCGGGCAGGTGGAAAAGCTGAACGACCGCGCGGCGGAAAAGACGCTGCGCTGGCGCGAAACCGGCCTGTTTTCGCTCGGTGGCATGCATCCGGATTATGAAAACTACCGCGCGGAGCTCGCGCGCATCCGGGCGAACGGGCTGACCGGCATCAAGCTGCATCCGGCATATCAGGGCTGCGATCTGGATGATCCGCGCTTCCTGCGCATCATTGACCGCGCGGCGGAGCTGGATCTGGCGGTCGTGGTCCACGCCGGGCTGGACATCGGCTTCCCCGGGCACAATTATGCCGATGCGGCCATGGTCGAAACCGTGCTGCGGGAAATTGCGCCGAAGAAATTCGTGCTCGCGCACATGGGCGGCTGGAAGGACTGGGATGCTGTGGAGCAGCGGCTCACCGGGCTGCCGCTCTGGCTGGACACCTCCTTCGCGCTGGGCAGCTATACGCCGCCGGCGGGCGTTTTCGTGCCCGATGAAGAGCGGCGAATGCTCAGCGACGCGCAGTTTCGGCGCATCGTCGAAAAGCACGGCGCCGACCGCGTGCTCTTCGGCACGGACAGCCCCTGGAGCGACCAGCGCGCCACGCTGGCGCAGGTGCGCGCCCTGCTGCCCGAAGCCGTGCAGCCCGCCGTCCTCGGCGACAACGCTGCCGGAGTCTTCGGAATTTCGCCGGCCTGAGCCGAAGCGCCCGCAGCAGCATTTTCAATTGAACAAAACGGATCTGAGCCGCCTGCAGACAGCCGCCTGCGGGCGGTTTCCGCTTTCCGGTGAAACGGAACTCGAAACAAGCGGACTTCGGGCTTGACAAGCGCCGCCGCACGTGCTATACTGGCTGTACAGGATAAAATAAATCAATTGATTTATTGATGCAGTTGTTATTTCTTTCTGCAACGCGCTGCAACTATGCAATGCGGCTGTATTTATACAAACGCCGCATTTGTTCAAGGCATTTGCATTTGTGCGAGCGTCTGCATTTGTGCGGGCAACGGAAGAAAGCGTCGACCGCGCTTGGCGCGGCGGGGTCTTCCCTGCGTTTTGCGCATCCGCGGCGCGCGCAGACTGATCGGAATCAAGAATGAAACGGGGGCGACCGGCAGGATGAACCGACTTCTCAGCCTTTTGCTGACGGCGATCACCGTATTCAGCGGCCTTTGCAGCCTCTACCGCCCCGCCCCGCCGGCGGCGTTTTCTGCGGACTGCCCGGCCGAGGAGAGAAACATGGAATACTACCGCGGCGTTCATTCCTATGTGGCGGACTGCGGCGGCGTGCCCACCCTGTTTATCAACGGCGAGGCGACGCCGGCCGCGGCCTACATGACCTATCTGGAGGAATATAACGATTACGACGCCTTCGTTGACGCCGGCTACCGGCTGTTTTCCGTGCCAGTGCTGTTCGCGGGCCGCTGGATCAACGCAAACGACTCCTGCAAACCGTTTCACGGCGGTATCTTTGACCGGGAAGGCGCGGCGGATTTTTCCACGCTGGACGCTTCCGTTGCGCGCATTCTTTCCGCCTGCCCGGACGCTTATATCTTCCCGCGGCTGAATCTTTCCATGCCGCTGTGGTGGATCGCGGCGCATCCCGACTGCACGGACGGCACGGGCAAACGGGAGCTGCTGTTTACGGATGCATACAGGGAAACTGCCGCGGAGATGCTGCGCGCCGTAATCGACCACATCAATGAAAGCGCCTACGCGCCGCGCATCGTCGGCTATCAGATTGCCGGCGGCAACACCGAGGAATGGTTTCATTTCGACCTGAACGCCGGCTGCTGCGCGAACGCCGCGGGCGCCTTCCAAGCCTATCTTGAAACGTATTACCCCGCCTGCACGGATTTCAGCCTGCCCGATCTCTCGCTGCTGCAAGGCAAGGGGCCTTACCACAAAAACGCGCAGCTCGCGCGCTATCTGGAATTCGCAAACAACGCCGTGGCGGAAACGATCTGCCGGCTTTGCTCCGCCGCAAAGCACGCGACCGGCGGGAACGTCGTGATCGGCACGTTCTACGGCTATTCGCTGGAGGTCTCCTCCCCGCTCTACGGCACGCACGCGCTGAAAACAATCCTCGCGTGTGAGAATATCGACTTCATCTGCTCGCCGAATTCCTACATCGACACAAGGGATCCGGATACGGACTGGACGGAAATGTATCCGGCGGATTCCGTGCGTCTGCACGGCAAGCTCTGCATGCAGGAATGCGATATCCGCACGCACTTGACCCGCCTGCTTTCCGAAGCGGCGCCGGAATATGACAGCGAAAACCGCTACAACGCGCCGATCTGGCACGGGCTCGAAAGCAAGGCGCAATCCGTGAGTATGCTGCGCAAGGCCTTCAGCCGTCAGCTGATCAAGGGCAACGGCTTCTGGTGGTTCGACATGTGGGGCGGCTGGTATCACGATCCGGATCTGCTCGCCGAGCTGCGGCAGATGCGGGAAATCTATGCCGCTTCGCTCACCGAATCCGATCGCGCAGGCACGGCGGAGCTCGCGGTCTTCGTCGACGAAAGCGCGTATCCGCATATGACGGACTGCGCGCTGCGCAGCGCGGCGTTCAATCAGCGGCGGGCGCTAGGCGCGCTCGGCGCGCCGTATGATCTCTACGACGTCAGCGATTTCGCGGCGGTGTGCCGCAACTACAAAGCCGTCCTCTTCCTGTCGGAGCTGAAAACGCAGGCGATGCAGGACGCGCTTGCGCGCTGCAAAGCGGACCGCATCCCCTATCTTTCCGTTTCAAATCTAAAAAAAGGCTATTCCGCTTCGGAGCTGCGCGCGTTCTGCGCGGCCCACGGCGTGCACATCTTCTGCGACACTGACGATCTCGTTTATATCAACAAGCATTTCCTGGCCATTCACGCGACCGAAGCGGGGGAAAAGACCGTCACGCTCGACGGCGTGTACGCCTTCCGCGAGCTGCTCACGGAAACCGGCCTGCAGGGCACGGGGGCAGCGCTGCGCATCCCCATGCAAGCAAATGAAACCAGGCTCTTTGCGCTCGAAGCGCAGGAATAAAGACGCGCATTTCAGAAACAGTAAAAGGAGGTGATCCCGTGCCCTACGCTGCTTCTTTCGGACCGCTGCTGCAAACGCTGCGCCGGCGCGCCGGCGTTTCCCAGCTGCAGCTGGCCGACGCCATCGGCAAAACCGCGCAATATATCAGCAACATTGAAAAAGGCAAAAACAACGCCCCGCCCGATCCCGGCGCGCTGGACGCGATGATCGCCGCTCTGCAGCTTTCGCCGGCCGAGGCGCGGGAATTCCGCCTATGCGCCTATGCCGACCGCGGCACGCTGCCGCCGGAGCTGCTCCGCTACATGGAAGCCTGCCCGCCGCTGCTGGACCTGCTCTGGGACGGCATGCAGCAGGGCCTGACCGCCGCCGACTGGGCGGATCTGCATCGGGAGATGATCAAATGAAAGCAACGCCGGATTATGTCAAATACGCCGCCTCGATTGTGCCGAGCGAGCGGCAGCTGCAGTGGCAGCAGCTGGAGTTTTACGCGTTTTTTCACTTCGGCATCAACACCTTTACCGATTCCGAATGGGGCAACGGCAACGAGGATCCCGACCTGTTTCAGCCGGAGAAGCTGGACTGCCGCCAATGGGTCAAGACCTGCAAGCTCGCGGGCATGCGCGGCGTGATCCTGACCGCCAAGCACCATGACGGCTTCTGCCTCTGGCAGACGAAGACGACCGATTTCAGCGTCGCCGCAAGCAGCTGGCGCGGCGGCCGAGGCGACGTCGTCGCCGAATGCGCGGCGGCCTGCCGGGAATACGGCCTGCAGTTCGGCGTCTATCTCTCCCCCTGGGACCGGCACGAGGCAACCTACGGCACGGGGGTGGCCTATGACGCGTATTATCTCGCGCAGCTGCGCGAGCTGCTCACCGGCTACGGCCCGCTCTTCTGCGTCTGGATGGACGGCGCCTGCGGCGAAGGCCCGAACGGCCGCAAGCAGCATTACGACTGGGAAAGCTACTACGCGCTGATCCGCAAGCTGCAGCCGAACACCGTGATCAGCATCAGCGGACCGGACGTGCGCTGGTGCGGCAACGAATCCGGCGTGTGCCGCAAAAGCGAATGGAGCGTCGTCCCCTACTGGCATTCCGAGGCGTCGCGCATCGCCGCGGCCAGCCAGAAGGATGCGACAAAGCCGCCGAAAAAAATCAATCCCACCGCCCTGGATCTGGGCAACAGGAAAGTCATCAAGCGCTGCAATCAGCTGATCTGGTATCCGGCCGAGGTGGATGTTTCCATCCGCAAGGGCTGGTTCTACCACGCCGCGGAGGACCACACGGTCAAGACGCTCGACAAGCTGCTGACGCTTTATTATAATTCCGTGGGCGCAAACGCATCCCTTCTGCTGAATATTCCCCCCTCGCCCGAGGGAACACTACATGAGCGGGATGTGGAAGCGCTACTGAATCTCGGCGCGCAGCTTTCCATTGATTTCAACGAAAACCTGGCCGAGGGCTCCGTCGTGACCGACGACCGTCATCTCGACGCCGCTCATACCGGGCAGAAGACGCTCGACCCGGATCCCGACGCCTACTGGCATTCCGGCGACAATCCGGACGGCGCGACGCTGATCCTGGATCTGGGCGATGAATTCGACATTGACAAGATCGTGCTCGGCGAGCATCTGCGCACCGGGCAGCAGATCGAAGCCTTCTCGCTCTACGCGGAGCTGGGCGGCAAATGGAAACGCCTGTGCAAGGGCACGGTGATCGGCCACAAACGCATCTGCCGCTTTCAGGAGATCCGCGTGCGCCGCTTCAAACTCGTGATCGAGCAGGCGCGCTGCTTCGCAACGCTGCGCACCTGGGAGGCCTATTGATCATTCCCAGGTCTTCCAGATCTCCGGGCAGTAGCCGACGGTCGCCTGCCGGCCGTTGCGCACGATCGGCGTTTTAAACAGCCGGCCGTCCGCGAGCAGCTTCTCCTCCACGGCTTCCTTGCTCGCAAGGTATTTGATGAACTGCTCCTCATACGCCTTGGATTTCTCGTTGATGAGCGCCTCCATGGAGCCGACCGCGGCCTTGACGCTCTGATACTCGCCCTTGCTCAGATTCTTCTGCGTCAGGTCGATGAACTGAAATTTGATGCGGCGTTCCTTGAAATAGCGCTGCGCCTTTTTGGTGTCAAAGCACTTGTTCGTGCCGAAAATCTGAATATTCATCTGCTTTTCCGCGGCAATCCCTGCCGTTCCTTTCATTCTTTTCGGCGCCTGTACGCCGGACAAAGCCCCCACGCGCCCTCCGCGTGGGGGCGGGAGTCAAGCTTATGGTACTAAATCTTCCGCCGCAAGTCAATACCGTGATCGAAATTCTTTCCGCCGCGGGGCACAGCGCCTATGCGGTCGGCGGCGCCGTGCGCGATCTGCTGCGCGGCGTGGAGCCGCAGGACTGGGATGTCACGACCGACGCGCTGCCGGAGGAAACCGCCGCCTGCTTCGCGGATTACCGCGTGATCGAGACCGGTCTGAAGCACGGCACGGTCACCGTGCTGCTGGACGGGATGCCGCTGGAAATCACCACCTACCGGCTGGACGGCGGTTACAGCGACCACCGCCATCCGGACAGCGTGACCTTCACGGACCGCGTGGAGGAGGACCTCGCGCGGCGGGATCTGACGATCAACGCCATGGCCTACAGTCCGCAGCGCGGACTCTGCGATCCCTTCGGCGGCATGGAGGATCTGCGGGCGCGGCGCATCCGCTGCGTCGGCGATCCCATGCGGCGCTTCGATGAAGACGCCCTGCGCATTTTGCGGGCCATCCGCTTCGCGTCGACGCTCGGCTTTGCGGTCGATCCCGCCACGGACGCGGCCATTCGCAGCGGCACGCCCCTGCTGGCCGCCGTTTCCGCCGAACGCATCTTTACGGAGCTGCGTAAGCTCCTGTGCGGCCAGGCCGCGGCCGCCCTGCTGCGGGCGTACGCCGACGTGCTGTTTTTCCTGATGCCGGCGCTCGCGCCCATGCGCGGCTGCGCGCAGCATCACGAGCGCCACATCCATGACGTCTGGGAGCACACGCTGGCCGCCGTGGACGCCGTCGACCCCGTGCCGCATCTGCGGCTGGCGGCGCTCCTGCATGACAGCGGCAAACCGCAGTGCAGAACCACGGACGCGCAAGGCGTCGACCACTTTTACGGCCACGCGGGCGCAAGCACACAGATCGCGGACGCGATCCTGCGGCAATATAAAACATCCAATCAGCTGCGGCAGCAGGTCTGCACGCTCGTGGAATACCACGATTTCGTGCCGCATCTGCTCAGCCGCAGGACCTATCGCAAATACATCCACCTGCTCGGCGAGGACGCCGTGCGCGATCTCTTCCGGCTGCGGGAGGCGGATCTGCGCGCGCAGAATCCGGCCTTCCTGGAAGAAGGGCTTGCGCAGAACGCCGCCGGCCTCGCGGTCGTGGACGCACTGCTTGCGGAAACGCCCGCCTTCGGGCTGCGGGATCTGGCCGTTGGCGGGGACGACCTCGCCGCCGCGGGCATTCCGCCCTCCCCCGCGATGGGCGCCATCTTAACCCGTCTGCTCGACGAGGTGCAGGCGGACAGGCTGAAAAACGAAAAAGACGCGCTGCTCGCGCGTGCAAAAGAACTGGAATCTGGAAAGGAGACCCCATGAAGCTGGAAACCGTAACGATCGAACAGGCCGCAGAATTCGACGCTTTTGTGCGTTCACACCCGAAGGGGCATATGATGCAGACCTCCGCCTGGGGGCGCGTCAAAAAGGAATGGGACTGGCGCGGCTTCCTCCTGCGGGAGGAGGACGGCGCGGTGCGCGGCGCCTGCGCCGTGCTGCTGCGGCAGATCCCGATGACGCCGTTTCGGCTGATGTATGCGCCGCGCGGGCCAGTCTGCGATCTGCATGACGCCGACACCGTGCGCGAGCTGCTGCTGGCCGTGAAGGAATACGGTCTGCGCAACAAAGCCTATACGTTTAAAATCGACACCGATACGCTCGCGACGGACGACGCTTATATCGAGCAGCTCAAAGGCCTCGGCTTCACCTTCAAGGAGCACGGCGCCGGCTTCGACACGATCCAGGCGCGCTATATTTTCCGGCTGGACGTCGGCGGCAAAACCGAGGAGGAGGTCATGGCCGGCTTCCATCCGAAAACCCGCTACAACACCCGTCTGGCCGGCCGGAAGGGCGTCACGGTCGAGATCAAAGGCAAAGAGGCCTGCGCGGAATTCCACGATCTGATGCTGGTCACCGGCGCGCGCGACGGCTTCGCGACACGCGACACCGCCTATTTCGAGCGCATCATGGACGCCTTCGGCGATGACGCGCGCATTTATCTGGCAAAATATGAGGGCAAGACCATCGCCGGCGCGCTGGACGTGCACTGCGGCGACAAGGTGTGGTATGTCTACGGCGCGAGCTCCAACGAATACCGCAACGTCATGCCGAATTATCTGGTGCAGTGGGAAATGATCCGCTGGGCGATCGCCGAGGGCTGTCACTGGTATGATTTCCGCGGCGGCTATCCGGATGAGGACAATCCCCTGCACGGCATTTTCAAATTCAAAAAGGGCTTCTGCAACGACTACATGGAGCTCATGGGCGAGGCCGATCTGATTCTGGACAAGGTCGGCTACAAGGCGGTCGGCACGGCGGAGAAGCTGCGGAAATCCACCCGCGGCCTGCGCGCGAAGCTGATCAACCGCAAATAAATCAAACCATTCTTCTCCTCTCATTGTCCTCCATAAAAAGGCGGCGCTGTCGGCTTCTCCACCGGCAGCGTCGTCCTTTTATTCGATCTTTTCCTGCTGAAACAGGCCGTATTTGATTTTGATGCGCTCGAGCTTTTCGATCAGCGGCTTGCCGGCAAGGAGCAGCACGGCCGCCATTGTGCCCGCGTGGATCAGATTGAAGGGCAGGCCCGCGGCGTAGATCGCCGCAATCTTCTCCCGTGTCAGTTCGTCGCTGTAGATCAGCGCCGTGCTCAGATCGACGATGCCGCCGT
>JAFZNN010000107.1 GCA_017550895.1 Clostridia bacterium | reverse complement strand
TGCAGATCAGCTGGCAGCGCCCGCCGCAACCACGCTGACCGTCGGCGACGACCTTCCGACCGTTGCAGCCGCCACGAAGGACGGCTACACCGTGACCGGATGGACGTATTATGACGCGAACAACACGGAGATCACCGATGGCAAGATGCCCGCAGGCAATGTGACCGCGAAGGCAACCCAGAGCGGTATTGCTTACAGCCTGAACTACAACGTGCTGAACGACACGCTGCCCGAAGGCTTTGTCCGTCCGACCGATGACAATGATTATTACATCGGCGACACGGTGAATCTTGTGACTGTGACCGTGCCCGACGGCTACGAGTTCTCCGGCTGGAAGATCGACGACGAACCCGTTTCCTCCGTGACATTCGAAACTTCGGATATCGAAGTGGTCGGTGAATTGACAAAGATTCCTTACACCCTGACCTATGAATACACCTATGAGAACGTCAAGGCTGCAGATCAGCTGGCAGCGCCCGCCGCAACCACGCTGACCGTCGGCGACGACCTTCCGACCGTTGCAGCCGCCACGAAGGACGGCTACACCGTGACCGGATGGACGTATTATGACGCGAACAACACGGAAATCACCGATGGCAAGATGCCCGCAGGCAATGTGACCGCGAAGGCAACCCAGAGCGGTATTGCATACAGCCTGACCTACACCGTGACCGGCGTTGCACCCGCAAGCTTCGTTGCGCCGACGGATAACGCGGACTATTACATCGGCGACACCGTGACCCTTGCGACCGTGGCTCCCGTGGAAGGCTACACCTTCAGCGGCTGGAAGCTCAACGGCGCTGACGCCACGACCGTGACGTTCGAAACTTCGGATATCGAAGTGACCGGCGTCTGGACGATCAATTCCTGGACGGCTGACTTCCTGGATGTTGACGGCACCCGCCTTGCGACGGATACCTTCAACTATGGTGCGACGATCACCAACAAGCCGGCCGATCCCGAGAACTTCGGTTATGAGTTCGGCGGCTGGGTGGATTCCACCACTTATGGCGAGCCCACGACCTTCACCGCCGGTATGACCATGCCGGATCACGACGTGGCCTTCAAGCTGGTGATGACGCCGATTGATTATCTCGTCACCTTCGTGAAGGACGGCGAGACCGTCTACAGCGAGGAGCTGCCGTATGACAGCGAGATCCCCGAACCCGAAGTCAACACCGACAAGACCGGCTATGACTTCATCGGCTGGTTCGATGCGGATGACAATGAGTACCTGCCCGGCACCACCGTTCCCGGTGAAGTGACCTACACGGCTGTTTATGAGGGCCTGCCCGTCAACTACAGCATCGTGAAGAACTTCCAGGATGCGGATTGGGATACCCCGGCCGGCACCGACTATGTTGCCGCTCCCGCAACCACCGCGACTGCGACTGCCGGCAGCACCGTGAATGTTGACTTCGACGCCTATGATGTTGAGGACGGCTTCACGCTTGACAGAACGGTCAGCGACGCGACCGCTGAGATCGCGGGCGACGGCAGCACTGTTGTGAACCTTTACTACACCAGAAACACCGTCACCGGTACGATCGACGGCGTGGAAGATACGTACTATGTCGGTCAGACCATCGCCAGTGCGGAAGTCCAGAACCCGGATCCGGGTCTGAACTACACCGGCTGGGAGGATGCTGATACCGAGCAGGCCGTGTCCTTCCCGTACACCGTTCCCGACCGTGACTTCGTGCTGGATCCCGTCAGCGAGCCCAATGTCTTCACCCTGACCTTCGTCGATGAAGACGGCGAGACCGTGATCGGCGAGCCGCAGCAGGTCGCCTATGGCGCGCAGCTTGCGGAATACAAGCCCGCGGATCCCGAGAAGGACGGCTACGAGTTCTCCGGCTGGAGCGATGTTGATACCGGTGAGCAGCTTCCCGAAACGATGCCCGCAAAGAACGCCACCTACAAGGCGGTTTATCGTGCGGATTCCAACATGAGCTACACGATCACCGTTTATGTGATGGATGTTGCAGGCAACTACACCTCGACCTCCACGACCGCCTATGGCGCGACCGGTTCCCCGGTCACGATTCAGCCCGGCAATATGGTCGGCTATGCCGTCAACTATGAGAGCTCGCATCTGAGCGACTTCATCGCAGGCGACGGTACGACCGAGCTGACGATCTACTATGATCTTGCAGCTTACGAAGTGACCTTCTTCAATGAAGGCGGCGAGACCGCCTATGACGGCCCGACCGAGGTGCTCTACGGCGCAACGATTCCGGTGCCCGCAACCGCACCCGAGAAGGAAGGCTACAACTTCGTCAAGTGGGTTGACGCAGAAGAGAACGACGTCCCGGCGACGATGCCTGCCGGCGCGCAGAGCTTCTATCCTGTGTTCGCAAAGGCTGAATACACCATCACCTTCATCGTGAACGGCGCACAGACCGTTGTGACCTATGAGTTCGAAGATGAAGTTGCAGTTCCCGAAAATCCGGTGATCGACGGCATGACCTTCCAGGGTTGGACGCCGGAGATTCCGGAGACAATGCCCGCAGAGAACCTGATCATTGTTGCCGAATTCGACAAGGCTGCCTACACCGTGAACTTCGTCGATTATGACGGCACCCCGATCCTGACCTCCCTTGTGGATGTCGGCACGCCGATCGGCACGCCTTCCACGAACCCGAGCAGAGAGTATTACAACTTCACGGGTTGGGATGGCTACACTGCCGGCATGACGATGCCCGCGCAGGATGTCACCTTCACCGCGACCTATGAGCGCGTGCCCGTCAAGCTGATTCCGGCTGAGGGCTCCACCACCGTGATTGAGCGTCTTGTGGGCGGCGAAGCTGTTATCGAGAGCTACAACGATGACAGCGTCACCACGGATGGCTACGCGGCAGAGGACTTCACCGGCTGGTATGTCTACGGTCTGGATGAAATGATCAATGAGCAGGATCTGCTCAACGATTATCTCGCAGTCCAGGGCGACGGCTCCATCTCGATCGAGCCGTTCAGCGGCAAACGCGGGTTCTACGGCACCGGCGCGACTGTGACCGTCACGGATAACGTCACCAATGAAGTGGTCGAAACCTTCACGATCATCGTCTTCGGCGATCTGAACGGCGACGCCTACATCACCAGCGACGATACCATGATGATGCGCAGTGAGCTGTCGGGCGACACATTCTGGTCCGATGATCTCGATGAAGAGTACAATGCGGCGCGCACCAGAGCGGCGGATCTGAACGGCGACGGTTTCGTTGCGACCAACGACAGATCCATCCTCTACAACGCAACGCTCGGTACGATCCTTCTCGATCAGACCACCGGCCTTGTCGCGACCGATTAACCTCCTAATTGCAAAAAGCCGGGGGAGGGCGCTCCCTTCCCCCGGCAGATAATAAAGCAGCAATTTCCGCCGAAAGGCGAGACTACTTAAGGAGGCAAACGAAACAATGACAACAGTCAAAAAACTGACCGCGATCGTATTGGCGTTTCTGATGCTGATCGGCACGGTCACGGTAATGGCTTCCGCTTGGGACGTCAATACCGACGACGGATCGACAGTTTCGATCACAACGAAAATCGTCCGTCAAGTCAATGGCAAGTGGGTTGAAACCCGCAAGGTCAAAGAGGGCGAAGACGTCAAAGCCCTGATCTTGCTGGACTCTGATTTCTATCAGGGCGGCGGTCAGATCGCGTTCTTCTACACCAAAGATTTCTTCAGCACCCCCTACACCATGGAAGAAGATATCGAGCCCGGTGAATATTATGCCGATCTGATTGATTATGCATCCATCAAACCGCTTGCGGATTCCGCAAAGAACTCCATGATCAACAGAGGCATGGTGCCTGCAGATTTCTTCAGCACCTATGACACACTGTTTATTCAGTGGGAAAATGGTGAAGCAGGCAACTACATGCTGCAGGATTCGAAGACCAACGGCGATGATATCGTGGCCTTCGAGGTTGATCTGACTGTGAAGACGGGCCTGAGTGCCGACGCGCGCGGTGATTTCTTCACCACGACCGGCATCGTCCGCTCCTCCGCCAACACCAGAGGCTATACCGACATTACCAAGGGCCAGCAGGGCGCGTCCTCAATCACTGCGGAAAGCATGGTCGCTTATGATGCTACCGTGGTTCCCTCCAGCCAGGATGTCGGCCTCTTCACCAATCCTGTCACCGCGACCTTCATGGCCAACGGCGGTATCTTCAGCGATGAAGAGACCAACAAAGTGTTTGAAGGCGACGTCGGCGAGGCGCTCACCGTCGAAGATCCCACCCGCGAAGGCTACACCTTCCAGGGCTGGATCGCGCAGAGTGAGAGCGAAGCTTCTGCCGTGACGGCTTATCCCTCTGTGAACACTGTTTACACTGCGGATTGGCTGAACAATGCGGAGAACACGGAAGGCACGCTGACCTTCCACACGGAGTTTGTCCGTCTGGATCCTGACTCCGGCGAATGGATCGAAACCGAGCGCGTGGCGCCCGGCGATGATGTCAAGGTGCGTCTGTACATTGATACCGACTACACCACCAGCAGCGGCCAGGTTCTGCTCTTTGCTGAGAACAGCTTCTTCGAGGATAACTTCACCCTCAACAGAAAGACGGATGTGACCGCCAATCCCGACGCGGTGGCAGCCGGCACGAACCCGACTGCGGCTGTGACCAAGGTCGATCCCTCCGGCAACAACACCGTTATCAAGAGAATCAAGAATTACGGCACGATTACGGATGAGACCCTTGCTGCGAACAACGTCTATCTTGTGACCTTCGAGTTTGCCAACAGCGTGGTCAGCGAGATCGACGGCGACGAGTGGTTCATTGAGTTCCCGCTGAAGGTCCGTGACGATGCCGCGACGGCGGATACCGACAAGCTCGGTGTTTCCTATGTCGATCTGGAAGGCGTGTTCACGCCTGACAACCCCAGAGGCGCCTACACGAACATCGCGCTTGCTGAGCAGGACGGCGATCTTGTGAGCACCACCGGTCTGTGGCTGGTTTACATGGATCTGGATTCCGACAACACGCCTGTCAGCCTTGAGAGCACCATCACCTTCGACGCCAATGAGGGCACCTTCCCCGGCGACGAGACGACGGTCTCCTCCACCGGCATCATCGGCACGGCTGTGGATCCTTCCATTGAGCCTGAGCCGACCAGAGACGGTTTCACCTTCAAGGGCTGGATGGACGGCGAAGGCAACGCTGTGGAATTCCCCGATGACGTGAGCGTCTATCCGTATGATGACATCACCCTCTATGCTGTCTGGATCAGCGAGGTCGAGCTGACCTTCGTTTACGACAACGGCATGGATAATGAGGTCAAGACGGTGACCTACGGCGATCCGTTTGAGAATCCCACCGAGCCGAACCCGACCAAGGACGGCTACATCTTCTACGGCTGGACCACGGATGCTACCCTCGGCGAAATCACCGGTCTGCCCGAGACGAACCCCGGCGTGAGCACCACCTACTATGCGGTGTATGAGCCGGCGACCTATGTGGCGAGCTATTATGTTCTGAATCCCGACACGCTGACCTTCGAGCGGATCCACACCGCCAGAGTTCCCTACGGCGATCCCATTCCGACCGAAGTGCCCGCGAATGTGATTCCGGAAGGCCACTCCCTGTCCGAGGCATACAAAGAGTATACCTTCACGACGGTTTATACGTCTGACGATACGATGCCTGCATCGGATATCAGCCTGTTCTATCGTATCAGCGCGAACACCTACAATGCGATCTTTGACGCTGCGGAAGGCAAGTTCAGCGACGAGACGACTGAAAAGACGGTTCCCACCGTGTTCGGCGAAGTGATTGAGAAGCCCGAAGATCCGACCAGAGAAGGCTATGTCTTCACCGGCTGGGATCCCGAGCCTGATATCATGGACGAAGCGGCGGACACCTACTTCGTTGCGACCTGGGAAGGCAATCATCACACGCTGACCTACCTCAACGAGGATGATTCCGAATACGAAGTCTTCGACGTTGCCAACGGCGACCCGAAGGATGTTCCCGCCGATCCTTACAAGGAAGGCTATGCGTTCCTCGGCTGGGTGCCGTCCACCGCAGAATATGATGCGGCGAACGCCATCGATCCCGATACGCTGGCAGCCGAAACCATGCCGGACGAAGATCTGATTTACAAAGCGATCTTCGAGGTCGAGCAGTACAACGCCTCCTTCTATATGAAAGGCGAAATCGATGATACGACCGATCCCGTCACCTACACGGTGGATGACGCTGACCTGATCCTGACCGAGCAGGTCAACTTCGGCGATGCGATTCCCGAGCCCGAGGAAACTCCGGTCATGGAAGGCTACACCTTCATGGGCTGGCAGCCTGCAGTTCCCGAATCCATGCCCGCAGAGGATCAGATCTTCATCGCGCAGTGGGAGATCAACACCCACAACGTGAAGTACATCGCCAATGGCGAAACCATCCTGGATCAGGATGTGGATTACGGTGATCCCGTTCCCGTTGCGGACGTTCCGCCGCTGGAAGGCTACTCCTTCAACGAAGAATGGGGCTGGTCGCCTGAAAAGGTTGATTACATGCCCGACGAAGACCTCGTTTTCTATGCGGTCTACACTGTGAATTCCTATGACCTGACCTGGGACGCCAACACCGGCGCCTGGGCGGATGACTCCACCGTCATCGGCCCGACCGAGACGGAATACGGCACCGTGCTTACGCTGCCCGAAGATCCCGAGAAGGAAGGCTATGTCTTCGTCGGCTGGGCGGAGACCGCCGATGCGGAGCCGGAAGATGTGATGCTTCCGTACACGATGCCTGCTGCTGACACCACCTATTATGCAGTTTGGGTGCCGGGCGAAGTTGCTTACACCGTTGAGTATTATCTCATGGACGTGGAAGGCAATTATGCCGATCCGACCCCCTATACCTATGATAAGACCGGCACAACCGGCACAACGGCAACTGCGGATATCGCGACGCCCGACGGCTATCATACGGATGTTGACAATCCGGATTATCTGGCCGAAGACGTGATCGCAGCTGACGGCAGCACCGTGCTGAAGGTCTTCTATGCGAGAAACGAGTACAACGTGACCTTCGACGCCAACGGCGGCGAACTGGCGCTTCCCGAAGATGCGAGCGCGACCTATCTCTATGGCCAGACACTGCTTGAGCCCGAAGATCCGACCAGAGAAGGCTACACCTTCGCCGGTTGGGATCCCGACCTCGTCCGCGTTGTGACGGCTGACGCCGACTACACCGCGCAGTGGACGGTCAACCAGTATGATATCATTTACATCAGCGAAGGCGAAGAGATCGACAGAGACAGCTTCGATTATCAGGCTGTCCCGACCGATTACGACGGCGAGACCCCGACCAAGGAAGGCTACAGCTTCACCGGCTGGGATACCGAACTGCCCGAGACGATGCCCGCTGAGAACGTGACCCGTACCGCACTGTTTGAGATCAATGATTACGACGTGATCTTTGACGCCAACGGCGGTAAGTATTTGGACGACAGCACGCAGAAGATCGTGCCCATGACCTACGACGATGAGATCACCGCGCCCGATGAAGATCCGACCATGGAAGGCTATGCGTTCATCGGCTGGGCGGAGACGGAAGACGCCGAGGAACCGCTTGTGACTCTCGGCTATGTGCCGGAAGGCGGCATCACCTTCTACGCAGTCTATGAGCCCGACTATGTGGACTACACGGTTGAGTATTACTATGAGGATCTTGATGGCAACTACGTGCTGAATCCCGATCCCGCTCAGGTCATCTCCAATGTGAAGAAGACCGGCGAGACCGCGGAAGTGCTTCCCGCCGAAGTGGAAGGCTATCAGCTGAATGAAGGGGAGTCCGTCCTCTCCGCTGAAGTGCTTGCCGACGGCAGCACCATTCTGGTTGTCAAGTATGACCTGATCACCTACAACCTGACTGTGGATCTCGACAACGGCACCGAGCCGACCGTGACCCCGTATCGCTACGGCGAGACAATCACGCAGCCCGAAGAGCCCACCGAGGCCGATAAACCCGGCTTCGCGTTCAGCGGCTGGGCAGTTGTCGGCGGTGAATTCGATGATGAGATTCCCGCAGAGATGCCCGCGAACGACGTCGGCGTAACCGCTCTTTGGGACAGACAGTTCTACACGCTGACGTTCCTTGTGGACGGCGAGCCGTATGCCGGCACCCCGACGGATGTCCCGTATGAGGATCCGATCGTCGCGCCGACGAATCCCACCAAGCAGGGCTATGATTTCCAGGGCTGGGCGCTTCAGGAAGCTTCCGATGCCATTGTTGATATCGAGGAGACCATGCCCAACCATGACCTGACCTATGTGGCAGTGTTCGAGCCTGCAGAGCAGGATTACATCCTTTCCATCTATGTGATGGGGACGGATGGCACTTATCCGGCTGACGCCACGGAAGTCAAGGATTACACCGGTCACACCATGGATACCGTGGATGTGACGGCGGATGCGCAGGCGGCCATTGAGGAAGGTTTCCATGAGGATACCACCCAGACCAATGTGACCACCGCGACGCTGCTGCCCAACGGTCTGAGCAACCCGCTGGTGTTCTACATCGCAAGAGATGAGCACACCCTGACCGTGAAGAACGAGGATGGCACGGAGACCGTCAGCGAGACGCCGTATCTCTATGGCGCTGACGTGACAGAGCCCACTGCGCCCGAGAAGGAAGGCTATTCCTTCGCCGGCTGGGTGGACGAGGACGACAACCCGGTTGACATTCCCGAGACCATGGGTCTTGAGGACATCACCGTGAAGCCGACGTATGCACCCATTCCTTACAACGCAGTCTTTGACGCCAACGGCGGCAGATTCTATGACAACTCCACGCAGCAGGTCATCAGCGTTGATTATGACGCAGCGATCACTGCGCCGGCCGTGAATCCGACCTGGACCGGCTATGACTTCCAGGGCTGGGCCGCAACGGATGACGCGGATGAGCCGCTTGCCGATCTCGGCACGATGGACAGCACCGACGGCAAGATCTTCTATGCAGTCTGGACGCCTGCGGAATACACCGTGACCTACTATGTGAAGAATCCGACGACCGGTGACTTCGAGCAGAAGGATCAGCAGACCGTTGCCTTCGGCGAAGAGATCCCCGCGATCGATTACACCGCGCCGGAAGGCTACACGCTGAGCGATCCTTATAAGAACGTGACCATGACTTCGCCGCTGACCGCGGACGACACCATGCCCGCTTCTGACCTGGATCTCTACTACAAGCTGATCCCGAATGAGTACACCGCCACCTTCTATGAGGAGAACGGTACGACCGTGATCGGCGAGCCTGCAACGGTTGCTTACGGCGACGCGATCCCGACGCCCGCAGCCCCCGCTGTGGAAGGCAAGACCTTCGCCGGCTGGAATCCGGAAGTTCCGGCAACCATGCCCGCTGAGAATCAGTCCTTCGTCGCAACCTACACGCAGAATGATTACACTGTGACCTACCTTGTGGACGGCACGACGCTTGAGACGCAGACCTATCACTACACGGATGCGATCACCGCCGCGACTGCCCCGACCAAGGAAGGCTACACCTTCGACGGCTGGTATGACGGCTCCAACAACGCGCTGCCCGCCCAAATGCCCGCCAACGATCTCATTGTGAGCGCGAAGTACAGTGTGAATACCCATGCGCTGAAGTTCATCGTTGACGACGTCGCTGTTGTGGACGAAGACGCTGTTGCCTATGGCACGGCACTCTCCACCTACAAGCCCGCGGATCCGACCAAGGAAGGCTACACCTTCGCCGGTTGGGGTGCCGAAGTGCCCGCAACGATGCCCGATAACGATCTGACCTTCACCGCAACCTGGACGAAGAACAGCTACAACGCGATCTACATTGCCGACGGCGCAACCGTCAGAACGGATTCGGTGGCTTACGGTGATCCGCTGCCCGCAGCGCCCGAAGCGCCTGCGAAGGACGGCTACAACTTCACCGGCTGGACGCCCGATTCGCCGGACAGCATGCCCGCAGAGGATCTGACCTTCACGGCAGTCTATGAGGCAAACGAGTACACGCTGATCTTCATCCACAATAATGATGCGAATGATGTGACCGAAATCACGCCCATCTATTACAATGACGCGATCAATGCGCCGGCACCCGGCGAGAAGGTCGGTTATGTGTTCACCGGCTGGACGCTTCAGGGCACGGAAGAAGCAATGCCCGCAACCATGCCTGCAAGCGATCTGACGCTGGAAGGCAACTGGGAGCCCGGCACTGTGGCTTACACCGTCGAGTCCTACCTGATGGATCTCGAAGGCAACTATCCGGATGATCCGTTCCAGACGATCGAGCAGACCGGCACGACCGGCGAGCCTGCGGATGCGACCGCGACCGCAGCCACGATCACCGGCTTCCATCTGGATGATGCGCATGCAGCGGAAGCTGCTGTTGACGCGATCGCGGCAGACGGCAGCACCGTGCTCAAGCTCTACTATGCACGTGATGAGATCAACGTGACCTTCTACGGCAACGGCGGTCTGATCATCGGCAGCGGTACGACCAAGGAAGAAACCTATCTCTACGGTCAGACCGTGACCCCGCCCGCAGATGACGATCTCTATCTTGACGGCTACACCTTCACCGGCTGGGATCCGGCAGTTGTGCTGGTTGCCCTTGAGGATGCGGAATACTTCGCGCAGTGGGAGATCCAGCAGCGCAGCGTCACCTTCATCGTTGACGGCGAAGTGTTCGACGTTGAGTCCGGCGACTATGGCTTCGAACTGACAGTGCCCGATGCGCCTGTCAAGGACGGCTATGAGTTCGACGACTGGTATCTGGACGGCGTCCAGTGGATTCCGCCGACCAATGTGACCGAAGACGCAACTGTTGAGGCGCATTACAACGCGATTCCGTACAATGCCACCTTCTACCTTGAGCTGGATGCTGAAGAGGACGACTACTTCGATCAGTATGAAGTTCCGTTCGACGAAGCGATTCCCGCTCCCGACGGCACGCCCGTCAAGACGGGTTATGAGCTTGCCGGCTGGTCCACCGACGGCGAGACGCCGCTGGCTGACCTCGGCACGATGGACAGCACCGCAGGCAAGGTCTTCTACGCAGTCTGGGCGCCCGTGGATGTGGATTACACGGTTGAGCATTACTATCAGCTGGCGGACGGCACTTATCCGACCACCGCAGAACCGATCGAAACGCTTCAGGCCCCGAGCGACAGCGAAGTGACTGCGACTCCGATCGACAGAGATTACTTCACCGTCGATGCGGATCATCCGGATGCGAACATGACCGACACTGTGGATCCGGAAGGCAACACCGTGCTGAAAGTCTTCTATGCACGCAAGTCGTCGACTGTGACCATTGACAAGAACGACGGCTCCGATGATCCCATCACCACGATCGAGGGTCTCTATGAAGCCCCGATCGATCCCGCGATCGAGCAGCCCACCAGAGACGGCTATGAGTTTGCCGGCTGGGTGGACGGCGAAGGCAATCCGGTTGAAGTTGTTCCGACCGCGATTCCCGGCGAGGATCTGACGCTGATTGCACAGTGGGATGCGCTTCCCTTCACCCTCAAGTATATCAATGAGGAAGAAGAGGTCGTGAACGAAACCGTGAATTGCGGCGAGCCGATCCTGAGCTACACGCCCGGTAACCCGATCAGAGACGGCTATAGCTTCGTCGGCTGGTTCACCGAGGACGACAAGCAGCCCGCTGATTATCCGAACATGCCCGCAAGCGACCTGACCTTCACTGCGGTCTGGGCGGCAACGGCGAACAGACTCTATATCCTCGAAGTGTACGAGATGGATACGACAGGCAACTATCCCACCGATCCGACCAGCACCTTCACCTTCAACAACGGTGTTGTCGGCCAGACGGTTTCGCCGTCGATCGAAGTGCCGACCGGCTTCACGCTTGACACCGCGCATGAGGACAGCCTGCTGAGCGGCGAGATCCCGGCTTCCGAGGATGAGACGCTTGTCCTCAAGGCCTTCTTCGCCCGCGACCAGTACACGCTGACCACAGTCGTGAAGGGCGAGTCGACCGATACGCCGTATTACTACAACCAGGCTGTCAGCGTTGATGATCCTGTTGTGGAAGGCGAAACCTTCCTTGGCTGGTTCGACGCTGCGGAAGGCGGCAACCCGGTTGAGATTCCTGCGAACATGCCCGCTGAGGATATCACGGTCTACGCGCAGTTCGAATCCATCCTTTACACTGCCACCTTCGACGCCGGTGACGGCAAGTTCGAAGACACCAATGAGGCGATCTACGAGCATGACTACTACTTCAGCGATACGATTGAGAAGCCCGCGGATCCCAAGCGCGAAGGCTACAGATTCGACGGTTGGGAAGGTTACACTGACAGCATGACCATGCCGGCGGAGGACATCACCTTCACCGCGATCTGGACCAAGACCGAATCCACCGCCACCTTCTACAGCTACGTTGATTCCGAGCACGGCCCGGCAGCGACCGGCGATCTCTATGAGGTCGGCTCCGACACGAAGCTGTTCGGTGAGAACATCACCTTCCCGGAGGGCGATCCTTCTGACGGCATGGCCTGGCAGGAGAACTACTACTTCATGGGTTGGTCCACCGAAGAGAACGGCGCGATCGTTGACATCAATGACCAGCAGATGCCCGCGGAAGACATTGCATACTATGCAGTGTTCGAGCGCGTCAAGGTCATGCTGATCCCGAAGACCGAGGATGCGACCACTGTGATCGACAGAAACGGCCTGACGGTTGATGATTATGATCCGGCAACCAGCTACTGGTATGTCTACGGTCTGGAAGAGATGATCGATGAGGATCTCCTGCGCGAGCAGTACTGTGATGTGTCCGGCGACGGCTACTTCACCGTAACGCGCGTGAACAACAGATATGCGCCGTGGACCGGCACCGGCACTGTCATTGACGTGTACGATGCTGTGACCGGCCGGCTGGTGGAATCCTTCTGGATCATCATCTACGGCGATCTGGACGGCAACGCCTATATCGACACCGACGACTCCCTGATGCTCAGAAATGAGATGTCCGGCACCACCTATTGGTTCTATGATGATGAGGAAGAGTATTGCCACTACAGAGCGAAGGCCGCCGATATCAACAAGGACGGCGCGCTCTCTGCAAACGACGCGAATGCGATCCGCAATAACTACACCTACACCTCCATCAACCAGGTGGATCCGACACTCAGCTGACCGCAGCGAGTGAACGTGTAAACCTTTCGCAAAACTGAATATCGCCCCCTGCTCCGGCAGGGGGCGATCACCCGGTTTTTTATTCAATCCAATCAACGCATTCGGCGTGGCACAAATCGCCCATCAATGCGTCAAACATTCATGCGTGAAAGCCGCACTGACATACAGCAAGTATGCCAGGTGCGGCTTTTTCTTTTTCTGAATGATTTCTGTTTCTGTTAATCTGCTTTCCCCGCCCGAACTGCGACCTTCCTCGCGGTTCGGGCGGCTTGCGTACCGGAACGAACAGACGCCCGCTGGGTTGCCGGGATCGATTCAGACCCGCGTCGGGTGGCAAAAACGCAGAAACAGCTTGATTTTTAACGGCCGCTTTGTTACAATAAACAGGAATGAAGCGCGGGAAAGAAACGGCGTTTGCCGCCGGTGGTTTGCGCCGCGTAAAGGGGGAATCGCGCATGGATCGATCGGTTGCTTCGTCTGCGCGCATTTATAAATACGATCATCTGCGCGCCGTGCTGATGCTGCTTGTGGTTGCCGGCCACCTGATCGATTGTGTGCCGGACGCCGGGCAGTATCCGATGCTTTGCAGGGTTTCACTCTGGATCTACGGCTTTCATATGCCGGCGTTCATCTTTCTTTCCGGCCTGTTTTACAAGGACGGCCGCGCGCGGGAAAAGGCCGTGCAGTTTTTCGCGATCGGTCTGCTCATGCGCACGGTGATGTTTCTGGTGCGCATGCTGCTGTTCGGCGATACCGGCGTCGATGTGCTGCACGAATCCGGCGCGCCGTGGTATATGTATGTGATGGGATGCTATCAGCTTGTGATGGCGCTGCTGCGCGGCATGAACCGCAAGGCGCTGCTGCCGCTGGCTGTGCTGGCTTCCCTGATGATCGGCTATACGGCAGCGTTCGGCGATTTTCTGGCGCTGACGCGGGCAATCGCCTTTTTTCCGCTGTTTTTGCTCGGCACGATGATCGATCGGGAGAGGCTCTGCGCGGCGACGTCGCGTGTGTGGCTCAAGCTGCCGGCCGCCGCGCTGCTGATCGGCTGGGGCGTGCTGGCGGCGTGCGGATACGATACCGTCAACACGGTGCGGATTCTGTTTTCCGGGCGCAACACCTATGCGCTCCTTCGGCCGGAGCTGCAGCCCTTCGGCCCGCTGCTGCGCCTGCTTTGCATGGCCGGCGCGCTGCTGATGACCCTTGCGCTGCTTTGCCTGATGCCGGGCCGGAAGCTGCCGGTGCTCACCGCCTGCGGCGCGCGGACCTTCGGCGTCTATTTCTGGCATATGCCGGTGCTGTATGTGCTGCAGGCCTGCGGCGTGGGCGCTCTGCTTGCGCAGACGGCTGCCGGCCGCTGGGCGTTCCTGGCGCTGGCTGTCCCGATTCTCCTTCTGCTGAGCCTGCCGCCCTTTGACTTTCCGACCGGGACGATTCGCCGGCATCTGCGGCAGGATCCGGCGGGCGGAAGCGATGCAAATAAAAAAGAAAACGGGGGATCATGATGAAACCTTATTCTTATGTCGCCGTCATCGGCATCGACGGTATGGGCAATTTCAACCGGCAGGCGGAAACGCCGCAAATGAACCGCATTTTTGAGAACGGCGCGGTCACCTATCATGCCCTGAGCATGGATCCGACCATCAGCGCGGAAAACTGGGGCGGCATGCTTCTGGGCACGGACCCGGCCGTGCACAATCTGACCAACGGCTCCATTTCCTGCAATCCCTATTGGGATGACGCGCTGCCCACCCTGTTTCGCCGCATCCGCGCGGCGATGCCGGCGGCGTATCTGGCGTCGGCCGTCAACTGGACGCCGATCAACATCGGCATCGTGGAGGACGGAATCGGCGTGGATAAGCGCACGGCGGAGAATGATACGCTTGTCACGGCGGAAATTCTGGACTGCGTTTCAAAAAAACCGACCTTTCTGTTTGTCCAGCTCGATGAGGTGGACGGGGCCGGCCATCATTTCGGCTACGGCACGCCCGGTCATCTGGCGAAGATCCGGGAGATCGACGCGCTGGTCGGCCGGATTTATGACGCCTATGTGCAGCAGGGGATCGCGGAGGAAACGCTGTTTTTGTGCCTTGCGGATCACGGCGGCGTGAATCACGGCCACGGCGGCTGGGCGGAAACCGAAAAATACATCTTCTTCGGCGCTGCGGGCAGGGACGTCTGCCCGGGCGAGATTTCCTTTGCAGTGACAAAGGATATCTCCGCGACCGTGCTTTATGCGCTCGGTCTGCCTGTGCCGGCCTATACGCCCGGCGGCTACACCTCACAGGTGCCGCTCGGCATTTTTGACGACCCGTCGCTGACTTATCAGTTGCCTGTGCCGGCGCCGCATCCTGCGCAGAAGCCGGCGGTCGCCTATGATGCGCCGGAGGGGATCGGCCCCCTGTTCGGCGCGCGCGTGCAGCTTTGCCTGCAATGCGATGATACGCTGACGGACGCGGCGGGCCGCTGCAGCCTGCACGAGCACGGCGCGGTCAAGTTCTATTCCAACGGTGTGCGCGGGGCAACGGCGGAATTCGGCGCGACCGGCGCGCTGACGGTCGAAGGCCTGCGGCTGCGGCCCGGGTTTTCGATCCTGTTCTGGGTGCTGGCGGATGCGCATCTGCCGGAGCAGATCTGCGTGCTCGGCAATAAAAGCCCGGAACACGGGCTGCATCAGGCGCGGGGCTTCAACGTGCTGCTGCGCAATCACGCGATCATGGTGCAGTACGGCTGCGGCAACGACGATACGGATACCGTGACGGCCTTCGGCGCGGATCAATACAGCGGCTGGATCCATGTGGCGCTCTCATTTGACACGCAGAGCGGCGAGACCGTCTGCTATCTGAATTTTCAGCGGGCGCATACCGACCGGATCGCCGCGCCTTATGCAGAAAGTCTGCCGCAGGGCGGGACATTCGTGATCGGCGACGACGACCGCATGAACTATAACCGTTCGCGCGGACTGATTTTCCGCATGGATGATCTGCTGATTCTGGACGGCACCTTGACCGACGCCGACGTTGCGGCGCTGGGCAAGCTGTATGAATGAACAACGGGGGACGATGATATGAAGCTGCATCTGACAGCGGACAGCCTGACTTTAACGCTCGGCGGCGCGCCGCTTTTGCGGTTCGACGCAGAAACGCCGGCCGTGTTTCTCGGCAGCGGCGAGGAAACCGTGGAGATGTACCGCGGCAACTATCAGATCGAGGATTATGTTACGGCGCGCATCCCGCTGCGCATGACGGCGGCCACGCCGACTGATGACGGCTGCACGGTGCAGTTCGGTGCGGCGCTGCGCATGGAGCTGCGGCTGCAGGCGGACTGCTGCACGCTGCGCTTTGCCGCGGCGGATCCGAATGTCAACCGGTTCTGGCTGCGCGTTTGCGCCGATGCTGCGGAGCATTGCTACGGCTGCGGCGAGCAGATGTCCTATTTTGACCTGCGCGGCCGGCACTTCCCGCTCTGGACCTCTGAGCCCGGCGTCGGGCGCGATAAAACGACCTATGTGACCTGGCGGTCCGATGTGGAAAACAAGGCCGGCGGGGACTATTACAACACCAACTATCCGCAGCCGACCTTTGTGTCGAGCCGGCGGTATTATCTGCATGCCGACACCACGGCCTATGCCGATTTCGATTTCCGGCATCCGGCGTTTCATGAGCTGCAGTTCTGGGAGATCCCGCGGGAGATCCGCATTGAAGCGGCGGAGAGCTTTCCGGCGCTGCTTGAGAAAGAGAGCGCCTTTTTCGGTCGTCAGCCCATGCTGCCCGATTGGGTCGGCAACGGTCTGATCCTCGGCCTGCAGGGCGGCAGGGAACGCACGTCGGCGCTGCTCGAGCGCACACTGGCGCATGGCATTCCGGTGGCCGCGGTCTGGTGTCAGGATTGGTGCGGCAAGCGCGTGACCTCCTTCGGCAAACGCCTGCAGTGGGACTGGCAGTATCAGCCGGAAATGTATCCGGAGCTGCCGGCGTTCATCGCGTCACTGCACGCGCACGACATCCGGTTCATGGGGTATCTGAATCCGTATCTGGTCAGGGACGGCGCGCTGTTCCGGGAGGGGCTGGCGCAGGATGTGTTTGCCAAAAAACAGGACGGTAGCGTCTATCTGGTGGATTTCGGCGAATTTGACTGCGGCGTGGTCGATCTGACGAAGCCGGCGGCCTTTGAATGGTTCAAGAATGCGGTGATCAAGGCGCACAGCCTTGCGATCGGCATCGACGGCTGGATGGCGGATTTCGGCGAATACCTGCCGACGGACGACCTGGTGCTCGACAACGGCGTTTCGCCGATGCGCGAGCATAACCGCTGGCCGGTGCGCTGGGCCAGATGCAATTACGAAGCGCTTGCGGAAAGCGGCAAACTGGGCGACTGCTTCTACTTCATGCGCGCGGGCGGCACAGGCAGCCAGCGCTGGTGCACGATGCTCTGGGCGGGCGACCAGTCGGTGGATTTCTCAAGGCATGACGGGCTGGGCACCACGATCTGCGCGGCGCTGAGCGCGGGCATGAGCGGCTGCGGCCTGAGCCACAGCGATATCGGCGGCTACACCTCCCTGTTCGGCAATGTGCGCACAAAGGAGCTGTTCCTGCGCTGGGCGGAGATGGCGGCGTTCACGCCGATGATGCGCACGCACGAAGGCAACCGCCCGGAGGAAAATTTCCAGTATTACGACGATGACGACTGCATGACGCAGCTTGCGCGGCTGGTGGATGTGTTCGCCATGCTCGCGCCCTATACCCGCGCGGCCGTGCGGGAAAACGCGGCGCACGGTCTGCCGGTGCAGCGGCCGATGTTCTTCTGCGACGAAGCGGACGACCGGCTTTATACGCTGCAGGATCAGTACCTGCTCGGCGGCGATCTGATCGTCGCGCCGGTGGTGCAGGCGGCGCAGACACAGCGCAGCGTGACGCTGCCGCTGGGCACATGGATTCACCTGTGGACCGGCCGCAGCTATGCGAAAGGGGAGGCGGAGGTCGCCTGCCCGCTCGGACAGCCGCCGGTATTCTACCGCGCCGATTCTTCCTGGCGCGCGCTGTTTGAGCAGATCGGGAAAAAGCATGGAACGCCATGCATGAAATAATCGGACCAGAAAGAGGAAGGAGCATCTGTATGAATCGGATTTTTCAGGCGGAATGGATCAAGGCAAAGCGCAGGAACGGCGTGTGCGCGACCGAATTCAGCAAGGTTTTTCAGGTGAAAAAGGCGGTCGCCCGCGCGGAGATCTCTCTGACGGCGCACGGCGTGTTCGTCGCGCAGCTCAACGGCGAACGGATCGGCGCGGATGTGCTCGCGCCGGGCTGGACCGTCTATGACAAGCGGCTGCAGTTCCGCACCTATGACGTGACCGCGCTGCTGAAGAAGGGCGAGAACTGCCTGTCGGTCGGCGTCGGCCGCGGCTGGCTGTTCCATAAGGTCAAATACTGGGGCGGCGACGGCCTCGGCCCGGACGAAGCGGCGCTGCTCTGCGCGCTGACCGTGACCTATGCGGACGGCAGCGAGGTGTGCATCTGCTCGGGCAGCGACTGGCAGACCCGAAAAACGCAGATCACCTATAACGATATCTACAACGGCGAAACGCTCGATCTCACGCGCAGTCCCGGCGCTTTCACCGCTGCGGTGACGGTGCCTTATCAGAAAAACCAGCTGATCCCCTCGGAGGGCGAGCCGATTCTGGAGCAGGAGCGCTTCCCGGGGCAGACGCTGATCGTGACGCCCAAGGGGGAAACCGTGATCGATTTTGGGCAGGAGATCACCGGCTATGTGGAGCTGACGGTCGATGCGCCCAAGGGCACAAAGATCCGTCTGCAGCATTTTGAAGTGCTCGACAAGGATGGGAACGTCTATACGGAGAATCTGCGCAGCGCGAAGGCGGTTTACACGGTCGTTGCCGGCGGACAGCGCGTGACGGTCAAGCCGCAGTATACCTTCTACGGCTTCCGTTATATCCAGGTGATCGGCCTCGAGCAGCCGGATCCCGCGGATTTCACCGCGATCGCCGTCTATTCCGGCATGAAGCGCACCGGGCAGTTTGCCTGCGCGCATCCGCTGCTGAATCAATTCTATAAAAACGTGATCTGGGGCCAGAAGGGCAACTTTCTCGATGTGCCGACGGATTGCCCGCAGCGCGACGAGCGGCTGGGCTGGACCGGCGACGCGGAGGTCTTCTGCCGCACGGCCGCGATCAACTTCGATGTGCGCGCCTTCTTTGACAAGTGGATGAACGATATCGCGGCGGATCAGAGTCCGGCCGGCGACGTGCCGCACGTCTGCCCGCTGATCTGGAAGCGCGAGAAGAGCACCTATGCCTCCCCCGCCTGGGCGGATGTGGCGGTCATCGTTCCCTGGGAGCTGTATTGCGCCTACGGCGACCGCGACCGGCTGGCGCGGCAGCTGCCGACGATGAAACGCTGGGTCGATTATATGCTTGCGCGGTGCCGCGAGAAGGCAAAGGGCACCGGCGCGGCGCTGGCGCATCCGTGGACGGACGGCGGCTTCGGCGACTGGCTGAGCCAGGATAAGGAGGACACGCAGGATGCAATGGGCAGAACGGATCGCGGCCTGATTGCCACGGCCTATCTGGCCTATGACCTCTCGATTCTGATCAAGGTCTGCCGGATCTTCGGGCTGGAAACCGCCTACTATGAATATGCCTATGAAAATGCGGTTGCCTTCTTCCGCGCGGAGTATATGAAAAACGGCCGCATGAAGCAGGATACGCAGACCGCTGCCGTGCTCGCGCTGGTCTTCGGCCTGACCGATGACCCCGCGGCGACCGGGCAGCAGCTGATTGAGGACGTCAGACGCCACGGACGGCTGACCACGGGCTTCATCGGCTCCACCTATCTGCTGGATGCGCTGACGATGGCGGGCGCGGATACGCTTGCCGTTGATCTCCTGCTGCGCACGGAATGCCCCTCCTGGCTCTATCCCGTGACCATGGGCGCGACCACGATCTGGGAACGCTGGGACGGCATTTTCCCGGACGGCACGTTCTCAACGCCCGGGATGAATTCCTTCAATCATTACGCCTACGGCAGCGTTTATTCGTGGATGTTCCGCCGGCTGGTCGGCATCTGCCCGGTCGCGCCGGGCTATCGGAAGATCCGCTTCGCGCCGGCGCCGGACGCCCGCATTCCCTGGGCAAACGCCTCGATCGAAACCGATTGCGGCGTTGTGGCGGCCGCTTATAAAAAGACGCCGAAGGGCTGGCGGTTCACCTTCACCGTGCCCGCAGGCTGTGAGGCGGAAGCCGTGGTCGGCGGAAAAACCCATACGCTCCATGCGGGCGAGAACACGTTCATGACGCGGGACTGATCCGAAAACAGCTGATACAGCAAAAAAACAGCAACGCCCCGGGGCGTCGAAGCAATCGACGTTCCGGAGCGTTTTTCAATGAGCGGAGGAGGCGCGGGGATGCGTGCGCGTTTCCGCGTGCCCGCGTTGTTTTTTGCTTTTGCTGCATAATTTTACATCTGCAGCTATTGATTTTTTATTTTGATTATTGTAAAATTACTATGTATAGAAAGTGATAGAAAGCGGGCTGAAAATGCGCCTGACCGGCGGCGAGAAGTCGGGAGCATTCCGCTTTTTGCAGTTTCGCCGATCCCATGTTCGAGCGGCCGCTTTTCTGTGTGCAAGCAAGGAAAGCAAGCTGCGTTTGCATTTTTCAGTTTGCAAAGGACAACGCAATGACCGGACCCAATCGCTTTGAAGGGGGCAGAAATATGAAAACGAAGCATCGGATTCATCGGGCTGTGAGCGTGCTGCTGGCGCTCGTCATGGTGCTGACCATGGCGCCGGCAACGGCGCTTTCGGCGGCGGCGCTGGAGTTTGCGCCCGTGGTGGTGATCGAAGATCCCACGGTGCTGATCGAAGCGGAGATCACGGATGATCCGCAGGTCGTGATCTATACCACGATCAACGACAACAATCCGCGGATCGTCATCGAGGCGCATGTGAACGAGCCCGAATGGAGCTATCCGCCCGAGGCCTATGACACCAGCTGGAGCGGCCTGGGGACCGAGGAGAATCCCTTTATCATCAAGACCGGCTCGGGTCTTGACCTGCTCAGCAAGCTCGTGTCGATCGGCGTCACCTTTAACGGCGCATATTTTGCGCTGCAAAGCGACATCACCGTGGGCAACGTCTGCAGCGAAGAGTTCGGCAACTGGACGCCCATCGGCGACTGCTATCATCCCTTCGCGGGCAAGTTTGACGGCCGCGGCTACACGATCAGCGATCTGTATATCGGCGGCGGCGACTATCAGGGCCTGTTCGGCGTGCTGACCGGCACGGTCAGCAACCTGAACGTCAGCGGCTCGGTCTACGGCGGAGAGCGGTGCGGCGGCGTCGTCAGCGACAATAACGGCGTCATCTCCAACTGCACCTTCGCCGGCTCGATCACCGGCACGGTGAAGTTTGTCGGCGGCATCGCCGGCTTCAACAACGGCACGATCGAGGACTGCACAAATTACGCAGAGGTTTGCAGCCCCGGCGAGCAGGGCGGCGGCATTGCCGGCCTGCAGTACAGCGGCTCGATCACCGACTGCGTGAACAGGGGCAAGATCATTTCGGCCTACAGTGACGGCGGGGCGTTCGGCGGCTCGGATTCCGGCGACGGCGGCACCGGCGGCATCGCCGGGATCGCGACGGGCGGCACCCTTTCCGACTGCCAGAACTACGGCTACATGGTCTACGGCAAGCACGTCGGCGGCATCGTCGGCCAGACGCGGATCCCGATCAGCAACTGTGAGAATTACGGCAACATCAACCTTTATCAAAGCCGCGGGCCTGTGGGCGGCATCGTCGGCAGCAATCCCGTTTCCAACGCCGATATTTCAGACTGCACCAACTACGGCGATCTGAACTATAAGAATTTTGCGACCGACGTGGGCGGCATCATCGGCGAGAACGGCAGATCCAAGGTCCTCCGCTGTGTCAACGAGGGTCATATTACGGGCTGCAAGGAAGTCGGCGGCATCGCCGGATACAGCGACGGACGGATCGCCGACTGCGTCAACAACGGCGCGGTCGAAGGCAACAACTACGGCAACCAGTGCTTCACCGGCGGCATTGCCGGCCGCGCGGGAGAGATCACCCGCTGCCTGAACACGGGGTACGTGGCCGCATACGGCGTGAATTCAAGCAATAATCAAGGCGTCGATGCAGGCGGCATCGTCGGTGATATGGAATCCAACGGCGGCGGCGTCAGCTACTGCGTCAACACCGGCCACGTCATGTCCTACGATGAAACGGGCGGCATCGCCGGCAGGCTGGTCAACTACGCGACGATCCGCAACTGCTACAACACCGGCCGGATCAGTACGACGACGGATAATGACGGCGACGAGGGAATCGAAGTCGGCGGCATCGTCGGCTACAGCTGGAACGCCTATATTTACGACTGCTTCAACACCGGCAGCGTCGAGGGCCGCGAATATATCGGCGGCATCGTCGGCTTTACCTACCACGCTTCCGTGAAGAACTGCTACAGCTGCGGCGCGGTCAAGGGGGACAAAAACGTCGGCGGCGTGATCGGCCGCCGCTGGGTGGAAAACGCATCCCTTGCGACCAATCTTCTTGAACGCAACTATTATTATTCCGAAGATGAGGATCTGGAACCCGTCGGCTACTCGACCGATACGATCTTTGCCGACGAAATCAGCCGCATGACCGAGCACGAGCTGCGTTACGGCGGGCCGGAGACCTACGTCAACTGGGATTTTGATACGAACTGGTATATGACGGATAACGGCCCCCGCCTTTACGGCGTTTCCGTCGGCGCGCCGAGCGGCGTCTATCCGGTCAACAACGTGAAGGATCTCAAAAAACTGCGCGATCTCATCAACACCGGTATTGAATACAGGGGCGTCGACGTGCAGCTGATGTGCGACCTCGATCTCAGCGGAGAATCGAACTGGGAGCCCATCGGCGGCACCGCGCGGAACGAATACGCCGCGTTTTACGGCGTTTTCAACGGCAATCAGCACACGATCTCCGGGCTGACGATCGACGACGATGAAGAGAATCTGGGCCTGTTCGGCGTGGTCGAGGGCACGATCAAGGATCTGCGGGTCGAGGGCAGTGTCGAGGGCTACTCCCCGGTGGGCGGCATCGCTGCCGTTCTTGACGGCGGCACGATCGAAAACTGCTCCTTTATCGGCACCGTCAAGGGCACCGCGGTCGTCGGCGGCATCGTCGGCGTCATACGGCTGGGCGCAGAGATGCGCGGCTGCACCTGCGCGGCCGACGTGACCGGCTCCGCGAGTCTGACATCGAGCGGCAATGAATCCTACGTCGGCGGTCTTGCCGGCATGGCGTTCAACAACTGCCTGATCGAAGCCTGCGCCTTTGACGGCGGCACGGTCTCGGGCGGCAGCTGCACCGGCGGTCTTGTCGGTCATATTTCGAATGCAACCATGCGGAACTGCTTCCATTTCGGCGACGTCAACGGCCACGACGGCAGCAACGTCGGCGGCGTCGTGGGCCGCGCCGTTTTCTCCGGCGCGGTTGCTACCTGCGCGCACTATACCGGCGCCGTTTCCGGCTACCAATACGTCGGCGGCGTCGCGGGCTACGCGATCAAGGAAACCGCCGCCGGCTCCATGCCTGCGTATACCCTCAATGACAACTTCTATCTCAGCGGCACGGTCACGTGCCATGACAGCCTCGGCAACGCCGACGTCACGGACAGAGGCATCGGCGAACAGGCGAGCGGCGGACTCATGCCCGACATCCTGTTGGAACCCAACCCCTCGGGTGTCGCGGAGCCGCTGCCGGAAAGCGAATTCCGGGTCTGGTCGAACTTCCGGCACTGGGATGATACCGTCTGGGCGATGGCCGCCGATCATCCCGTGCTCAGAAACATCTATGAAACCGTGACCTTCCACGCCAACGGCGGCGACGGAACGATGAACGATTTCGCGATCCCCGCCTTCGGCGGCGCGCTGCCCGCCTGCGCGTTCACCAAGTCCGGCGAGGCGTTCATCCTGTGGAATACCGCCGCCGACGGCAGCGGCGACTGCTATCTGCCGGGCGACAAGGTCCCCGGCGATCAGTCGATCGACCTCTACGCGATCTGGGCGAAGAAAGAGAACGTCACTTATGTTGACACGAACGGCCAGCAGAAAACCGCGGCGAACTGCGTCGGGCTGAACACCAGCCTCTCCCAGCTGCGCACGGGCTGGTATTTCTCCGACGGGATCATCACATATGATCGGCGCGTCGAGGTCGACGGCGACGTCAATCTCATTCTCACGGACACCACGGGCCTGTACGTGCTGGCCGGCATCCACGTGCCGAACGGCAGCTCCCTGACCATCTGGGGGCAGGCGGGCGCCTATGCCGTGCCCGACTCCGACGCGGTGACGCAGGGCAAGGGCACGATGGAAGTGCGCAATATCCTGCCCGGTTCGGGGCTGGATTTCGACAACTGCGCCGCGCTCGGCGGCAACGCCGGCGAAGTACCCGGCGCGATCGCCATCAACGGCGGCGTGATCAAAGCGCTGGCGGGCAACGGCGCGGCGATCGGCAGCGGCAGGGGCTCGAACGCCAACGAAGTGATCATCCGCAACGCCTGCGTCACTGCACGGAGCATGGGCGGCTCCGCAGCGATCGGCGGCGGCACGAACGGCAACGGCGGCCGCGTGGAGATCATCGACAGCTACGTCAGCGCCGTCGGCGGCACCGTCGTATCAAACAATAAGACGTACGCCAGCCCCGGCATCGGCGCGGGCGCCAAAGGAAATACGGTAGAGAGCGTCAGCGCGACCGTGGGCATCATCAATTCCTGGGTGCATGCTGAAGCCGGCGACGCCAGCGACGCCGGCGAAAACGGCGTTGCGGCACGCGCCATCGGCTCGAGCAAGCTGGCCGATTTCGATCTCGGCTGGATCTATCCGATCTCGCACGTGCGCGCGGTCGATGAGAACGACGCGCCCGTCACGCAGGATCTGATCCCCTATATGTGCACGCGGCAGAGCGTGGATCTCAAGCCCTGCACCTTCCACGTCGGCTGCGCGGACAATCTCCAGAAATGCCGTTACTGCGGCGTCACGAGCGCGAGCGGCGTGCATTTCGTCGTCTGCGATTACAATTATAACAATTCTCCTGCGCCCTTCTCTTACGGCACCGAGGACGGCGGCTCCTTCGAGATCTCCGACCATATCATCGGCGCGCAGAACGCCGAGTTCAGGTGCTGGAGCACCAATCAAGACGGCTCGGGAACTAAATACTATCCCGGCAATTCGATCACGCCCACCGGCGAACTGACCCTGTACGCCCAGTGGTCCACGAAAAAGCCGGTCGTCTATGTGGATGAAAACGGCAGCCAGCAAACCGCAACGGCAACCGTGCTCACGCAGGCGGATACCGCGCTTTCCGCCGGCTGGTATGTTGCCGAGGGCGCGCTGACCTTCAGCGACCGCATCACGGTGAGCGGCGACGTGCATCTGATCCTTGCCGACGGCTGCGACCTGGTCGCGAATACCGGCGTCTGCGTGCCCGAGGACGCGAGCCTGACGATCTACGGGCAGACCGCGCGCAACGCTTCCACGCAGACCGTGGGCACCGGCGTGCTTTCCGCCCAAAGCGGCAGCAGCCAGCACGCCGCGATCGGCGGCAACCGGAGCGGCACAGCCGGCACCATCACCGTCAACGGCGGCATCGTCGTTGCCCAGGGCAATTACGGCGCGGGCATCGGCGGCGGCGACGTCGGCACCTGCGGCACGGTCAACGTCAACGAAGGCCTCGTCGTCGCCTACGGCGGAAACGGCTCCGCGGGTATCGGCGGCGGCGGTTATTCAAGCGGCGGCACGGTGAATATCCGCGGCGGCTTCGTCGTCGCGACCGGCAGCGTTTACAGCGATACGAATCAGGCGGCGCCCGCCATCGGCTCCGGCCGGCCGAGAGCCAACGGCTCGCAGCCGCTGTTGCCCGGCAGGGTAACTGTCACCGGCGGCACCGTGGTCGCCATGGCCGGCGTCGTTGCAGGAAACGGCACCGGCGCGCAGGCGATCGGCGTGAACCTGGCCGACGCTGTCAACGTGCCCTGGAACTCGCTCTCGATTGCCACCGGCATGCGCGTGACCGCGGGCAATACGGAAGACACCGCTGAGCTCAGCCTTTACGCGAATCGCGTCGCAGCCTGCCGCATGCAGTTTGCGAAGATCGAGCCCTGCGCGACACACACGCCGAGCATCGACAATGAACCGCCGTGCATCCACTGCGGTCTGAACTATGAAGTGCCGCCCGCGCCTCCGGCGCCGCCGGTGGTCACCGCGCACTCGCTGAGCCTGAACGGCGACATCGGCGTGAACTTCTACGCGGAGGTGCCGCAGGCGACGGCCGACGTTTACGCCTCCTTCACCGTGGACGGCAAAACGGTCGATGTGCCGATTGACCTTGAAAAATTCCTGATGAGCGGCGAAACGAAGCAGTATAAATTCACCTGCAGCGTCGCCGCGGCACAGATCGATACGCCGATCGTCGGCAAGATCGTCAACGGCGTGACGGAGAGCGAGGCATTCACCTATTCCGTGCAGACCTATCTGACCGAGGCGCAGCAGACGCAGAGCGAAGACGCGGAATTCATGGCGCTGGCAGGGAGCCTTGCAACGTACGGCTATTACGCAAACGAGCTGTTCGGCTACAACGACGCTTTCGCGCAGCACACCCTGTTTGACGACAGCGGCTTCACAACCGTCACCGCGGCCTCCATTGCGGATTACGAGGAGGAAATGCTCAACGAAGAAAACGCCGTGACCTATGTCGGCTCCAGCCTCGTGCTGCGCACCGAAACGGCGATCCGCCACTATTTCCTGCTGCCCGAGGGCAAGACCGTCGACGATTTCTATTTCTACTGTTGGGATCCTGACAACGACAGGATCGACCTGACGCCGGTCGAAAACGGCGCCTACTACTACGTGGAGGTCCCGAATATCGAATCGGCCAACCTCAGCAGCATCTAGACCGTAGCCGTGCTGCCGCGCGTCGGTTCGGCGCAGGAAGCGCAAGGCCAGAACGCCATCTGGGACTATTCCGCGATGAGCTATGTGCGCAAGGCGCTCATGAAATATGAGGCGAACGATCCGACCATAAGCGAGGAGCTCGCCAACGCCGTCAAAGCCCTGACACTCTATTCTCAGGCGGCGGACGCCTATTTTTCCAAGATCAGCGACTGACAGGCACCGATCATCAATGCAGCAGGAATCCCCCGACACAGCCGGAGGATTCCTGTTTTGCTTGCCGAATCTTGCGGATAATAAGGAAAACCCGAACACGGTTCCGATCTGACGGCGCGTGTTCGGGTTGTTTTTCATTCAGGCTGTCCGACGCCCGGACGGAGATCAATACGGGTTTGTGAATTTGATCCTGCCGAAGGCGTCTTTGACGGCATAATAGGACGGCTTTTCTTTCCCGTTGACGTCCACAAGGCCCCATCTGGTTTCCGTTGGGCAATCGGGCTGACCGCACATATAGCACCGGTCGCTGTCAGCGTAGCAGTAAACGATCACGCCGCCCACAAACGGAAGATGATACAATCTGGGGATCAGATCGCGGAAGAACCTGCCCTGCCCCTCGGGGGTGTGGGGATAGCCCGGGATCATGGTGGCCTTGGGCAGCTCCTTGAAGAGGTGATTGACGTAATCGCTCTTGAAGAGGAAGTCGCCCTGATGGGAAACGTCCGGCGACACATGGCGAATATGCTCCTGCATCCGGTCGTTGAGGTTGCCGACGAACATCTCGATCTTTTCATAGGCTTCCTTGACGCTCTCAACGCCGTAGCTGCGCAGGATTTCACGCTTCTCCGCCTTGGTTTTCGGTTTGCCGCCGCTGATATAGCCGAATTCCTGAATCACGATGGGCTTGCCTGTGAGATTCCAGAGATAGCGCACAAGCGCCTCGAAGAAATACAGAAATCCGCCCACGTTCGCAAAGCAGCCGATGTAGATGTCGATCCCGACATAATCGCAGTATTTGTGATAGGGCTTCATCATCAGGTGCAGGTCAACCTGCGGCCCGGCGCTGTTATACCCGACAAGGATCTCCTGCTTGACGTCGTTCATCGCCTCGGCGTTGATGCCGATGAAGCGCGCGGCTTCTTCCTCTGTCAGCGGCAGCGTAAAGTGGGGGATCCCCATTTCGTTCGTGATCTGCACCGCGTCAATGTAACCGCGCAGATCGTTGATCAGAAACACGGCGATTTCCCGGACGCTCTGCTCGTCTTCCCGCGGGTCCATTCCGGCGGCGATGTAGTCGCCCGGATAGGGCGTCACGGCCATCACCTTGATGCCTCTGTCCTGATACCCCTTGCAGCGCGCCTTGAAATCCTCATAGCTCTTTCTGATCGTGCGGTCTTTCTCAAACGGGAAGGGGATATCGATGCGGATCCATCCGATGTTGCCCTGCCTGATCTGGTCATAATTCTCATTGGGATGGCAGACGCCGCAGATGAAGCCGCCCGCTTTTCTCCGGAACGCTTCCGTTTCAGCGCTGGACAAGGGCTTGAAATAGGAGCCTGCAAGGCATTTCGGCAGATATTTCAAGCCGTATCTGATCTGATTCAGAACAAAGTTCTCCAAGCAGTTTCCCTGCCTTTCCGATTTTCGGCTTCAGGCGGTATGCCGAAGCTTTTCCCGCGGTTTATTATCGGGCGGCGTCGGCCGTCTGCTCCTCGCCGAGCATTTCCGCAAGATCCTTGATCTCTTCGTTGAGCTCGTTTTCTTTCGTCTTTGCGATCAGCGCGCGTCGCTCGTTGAGCGCGATGTACATCTTTTCGCGCTTCTCGCCGGTGAGGTCATAGAAGAAATACGGGATCGCTTTGATCACGTTCGGCAGAAGCGAAATGCCGGCAAAGAGGAAGAACACCTTCTGATAAACGAGCTTGTTGCCCTGCGACCAGAACACGCTCGTGATATTCGGGTCGTAACCCGACCAGTTGAACACCTTGATCGTCAGATACGCGTTGAGCGGCGCAGTGACTTTTGTGATCAGGCCGGTCAGAATGCCGAACGTGCCGTCCGGCCGCTCGCCCGTCATATATTCCGTATAGTCGTTGATCTCTCTTTCCAGCTCGCCTTCAAAGACGTTCGCAGGGCCGTTGTTGACGCCGTCCAGCGCATGGAAGAGCGCGTAAATGCCGATGATCACCCATTTCTTGTCAACAAACATCACGCCGAAGATGGACATGAGAAGGGCGGAAACCAGGTCCCACGCGCGCAGCCAGAGGACCGCTTTTTTATTGTTGTACTTAAACAGCTTCTGGAATTTCGGAATGAAGGAAACGCTCAACACATCCAGGATGTTGAACGGCGTATAGGCGATCAGCGAAGGGATCGAGCCGCCGAAGATCTCCTGCTGCGTGACAAAATCCCATCTGTAGCCGCCGTCGCTCCACCAGCTCACGGCGAAATTGGCAAGGAAGTTTCTTCTCGCGTATTTGTTCTTCAGCACGTAGAACATGGTTTTCGTGATGGGCGCGGGCTTCGGCTGCAGCATGATGCGTTCCTTGCAGCCGATTGCCATGGCAATGTTGCCCACCGTGCCGAGCACGGCCGTGAATGCCGCCAGGATCGAAAACACGGTCGCCAGATCAATCGAAATGTAGCCCTTGTTGGAAAGCTCAAAGACTGGCGGGAAAATGGCAAAGATGATCTGCGCGCCGATGTTGCCAAGGTAAGATCTCAGCAGGCCGACCGTGATTCTGTCCTTCGGGTTCGGCGACATCAGCGTCACCATATTGTCACGCGGGATGGAATAAATCGTTGAGAACGTCTCCTGAATAAACAGCATGACAAACAGGAAGATGATCTTCTTCGGACTGTCGCCGGGCGTCTTTCCCAGGAAGATCGCGCCGCTGTAAAGAATGAAGGTGCTCAGGAAGAACGGCAGCGGCGAGAGCAGGATATAAGGCCGCGCCTTGCCCCAGCGGGAGCGGGTCTTGTCGTATGCCATGCCCATGAGCGGGTTATTCAACACGTCATAGATGCCGATGAGCATCAGGATAAAGGTGACGTATTTCATATCCAGCCGCAGGACCGTCACATAATAGACAGTCTTATACGTCTCAAGGCCGACCAGGAATTTTCCCGCAAGCTCGCCGATCGCGGGAAGAATCATCTCGCTCGTCTTCAGCACCTTGGTATGGAACATCCGGATGGCGATATCGCTGTATTTCCCTAAGCTTTTTTCATCGATCGACGCTGCGGAATTCGCTTCCGCGCCGAATACTTTTTGTGACAGCGATTTGTTTTGATTATTCTCACTCATTGCTCCACCTCAACATGACAAGTCGCTTTGAAATATCCGTCGTCCGCAACAGCGTAAATATCGACTGCGCCGCTGCGCTTTGCCGTGATCGTTCCGTCCGGAGCGACAACGGCAATCTCTTCGTTGTCCGAATACCATGTTACGGTCTTGATCGTTGCTTTTTTCGGCCCGACAGTTGCCTTGAGCGTGTAGGTGTCGCCGACCGAAAGCTTCAGCTTCCTGTGCGAGATCGAGATCTCCTCGGCCGGTACCTTGACGTGGATCAGACAGGTTGCCGTGTAGACCTTTCCCATGAAGGTGTATTCAACGGTCACATAGCATTGACCGGTCGTGTGTTTCGCGGTGACGTAGCCCTCATGGTTGACGGTCGCGATCGATTCGTCGGAGCTCTTCCAGGTCAGCTCCTCCTCCTTAAGCTTGCCGCAGGTCGACTCCGCGCGCAGCACATCCGTCTGCCCGGGCTCGAGCACAAGCTCTTCCTCAGTCGTGATGCCCGGCCACGTGAATTCAAACTTTGCTTTTTCGTTGACGGTCAGGCTGACGGCCTGCGTTCCAAGCGCGGCATATTTCCCGACAAAGGCGACGTCTGTTGAAAAATCAACGTCCTCGGAATACGTGAGAGAAATGATCTGATCGGTCAGCCGGTTGACGACGGCGCAGATCTCAAGATTCCGGTAGGTGATCGCAAAGCCGTTGCCGCATTCAAACCAGCCGCTCTCATTATCCAGGATGAGCTGATTGATTTGCGCCTCGGTGAGCGGATGGAAGTTGCGGGTAAAGAACGACGCGGGCGCCGTCGGATAAACCGCATCCGACGCGTGAAGCGTGATGGTGTAGTTGTCTTTGTGCTTGAGAAGAAAGCCCGCATCCGTTCCGCAGTCCTCGCAGACCTCCGGCTGTTCATCCGTTTCTCTCCCGCAGGCGGGGCATTTCCAGAAATCGTAGTTCAGCTCGGCGGACGTGATATCGCCGGGCTCGATTGCGGGCACCCAGAGCTTGCCGGAAAAATCCTCGCCGAATCCGGTGGAAAAATCGTCTCTGACTTCGCCGAGCTTGTCGTCGATGCCGGATCGTATGTATGCCGCCGTGCCCTGCACGTCGCCCGCCTGCATCGTTTCGTCGTCAATCCGGAATTCATCCGAAAATGACAGCGCGGGTTTTTCCGCCTCCGCCTTTTCAACCGCCGCCATAACGTAGCTGATCAGCGCTTCCTTTGTTTCGGGCACCGGCGAAAGGGAGGCTTTGGAAATGTTCGGTTCCATGGTTCCTTCCAGCTCAAGCACGCTTCGCAGTCCCCATACCAATCCGACGACAAAGAAAAGAATGAGGATCGTAATGACGATTTTCGGAAGATGCTTTTTATAATCTATCTTTTTCACGTTGTCTGATTCCTTCCGTTGCATTTTTGCCGGTCAGTCCGTCCGGTCTTCGGGATCGGCATCCTCGTTGTTATCGGCTGTGTTTCCGAGCTTTTCATGCTGCTTCCGGATTTCCTCCTCGATCGCTCTGGTTTCGGAGGTTTCGACGATCGGCTGCGGAAGGTCTTCGAGCCTGAGCTCTCCGTTTTTGATCTTTTTCGCGATCTCGGTACGCTCGAGATCCCCCTCGCCGTATTCGATCTCCACGCCTTTGCGCGCGATCAGAAGATTCAGCACAAAGACGGCGGCGAACATCAGGAACGTGACGACCGCGCCGAAGGACATCGAACCGGTCAGGACCGATTCCGGAAGCCCGGCGGCGCTGGCGCAGAATCTGAGCGCCAGAATCAGAATGGCCACGGAATCCGCCATGCCGAGCGCGCAGACGGCGCAAAGGACGACGGACATCTTTTTGATGCTGATGAAGCACAGCAAGGTCAGCAGGAAAACGAGCAGGCCGAGCACGGCGGCGCCGACCTCGGCAAAGATGACCGTCCGCAGCGCGCTGAACGCCGCGCCGTTGAAGGGGTCGCGCACCATCGAGAAGATGTAAGAAAGCGTCTGATCCGAGAACATCTGATAAAGTCCGAGCCCGCTCAAAGCATAGGTTTTTTCCGTGAACGGCAGCGTCAGGCTGAAATGAAGCACGGGGATGAGCACGGACAGAAGCGGCAGGAGCAGAACGGAAAGCCGCGCGATCGGCAGCGTTCCGCCGATGAAAGCGCCCTTCAGACGCTTGATCTTGATGCTGACCTTTGCCGCGGAAAGCTCAGCCACCTTCGCCTCCCGATAAAAGTTCTCCTCAAAATTATAGAATCGCATATTGACGCCGCAATGCGGACAATTCTGCCCCCAGTCGAACAGCCCCAGCTTCTGTTTACATTTCGGACAGACCGCCATATCAGAAACACCTCTCTCCGTACAAAATACCTATCTTTATTATTTTACACAGTTTTAATACATATTACAAGTGCTTTTTCTTGATTCTTCACAAAAAGATGAGATGCGGGCAGGGCGCAGATAGAACGATGACGATGAAACACAGGGATGCGAAAAGCGCCGCGGCTCAGTATGCGATGCGGTAGGCGTAGCCGTCAAGGGGCTCGTTCGTCAACAGATTCATGCCCGTGAGCGTCAGCTCATTCGCTCTGATTTCCGCGATGAACCCGAGTCCGCCGTCGTCGGTATACTGCACGGACGGCAGATTCAGATAAATCAGATTGTCGCAGGGGCTCGCATAGGTGTTGTCACCGATTTCATGGCAGTGGCCGCTGATATAGATGATCGGCGCGGTCGCGGTGCCGGCGGCAGCGGTCAGGATCTGCTCCATCCGTTCGGCGGCGTCGCCGAGATCTTCGACCGGCTTGTGGCAGATGACAAAGACGGGCTGCGCCTGAGAGACGGCTTGCGTCAGCTCTTTTTCGAGCCAGTCAAGCTGTGCGGCCGAGTGATAGGGATTTTTGAAATCGCAGGCCTCCACGCCGGTCACGAGAAACCGGAATCCGTTCACCTGCTTCGCGTAATAGACCGTGTCGGTCTTTATGCCGTTCCACAGGCAGAACGCCTTGAAGTATTTCTCAGCCGTTGCGAAATCGGGATCGTCGCTGTGGTGCCAGCTGTCATGGTTGCCGAGCTCCGGCACGCGGTCGCCGATGTGGCTGTAAAGATTCAGAAACGTGTTCAGATTGAGATATTCCCTCAGATCGCCCGAATTTGTCAGATCGCCCGACATCACGAGCGTGTCGGCGTCGTTCTGATGCCTGCCGACGGACAGCAGAATCTCTCGCAGGACGTTGCACCGGTCGCGGGTGGGATCCGCATCCGCGTGAATGTCGGAGATCAGCACGGCCTTGAGCTGAACGTCGTCCGCCTTTTTCAGCGGCACGACGGCAAGGCTTTGAAACAGCAGGGATACAACCAGAACGATCGTGGTCAACAATCTTGCAAACATAACCGGCCTCCTCGAATTCTAAAAAAGTACATGCAGCGCATTATCTGATCGGGAACATAAAATCATACGTCGGCAGCCAGACGCGGCGAACGAAATTCCGCGCCCGCAGAAGCACCCGGTCGTCGTAAACCTCCATCACATACCCGTAGCCGCAGGACGGCAGGCCGTCATGGTTCCAGAACATATAGCACGGCAGGTTGATCGAATAGAAGGAATCGACCTTTTCAAAGGTGGCGTGCTTCTTGATTTTGCCGCTGAGCCCCATGTGGGAATGCCCGCTGATCAGCAGAACATTCGGATACTTTCCGAGAACGGCCCGGACCTCGTCGTTGCCCTCGCGGATGCCGCCTTCTTCGGGCGGGAAGATCTGATTCTTATTTCTGCTGGAGGTGTAGGGAAGCCCGTGGGTCTGCTGCAGCGCCTGATGGTTGATGACGAACGCGGGCTTGCCGGTCTCGGTCGCCTTTTTCAGCTCCCCGTCAAGCCACGCGATCTGCTCCGCGCCGATGGCGCCGTCGCAGCTGTCGTTTTCGCTGCCCATGCAGATGAAGTAATAGCCGTTGACAACGCGCGTGAACCGGATTTTCTCCTCCGGCACGCCCGTCAGCTTCCCGGTGAAATGCAGAAACAGTTCGACGGCATAGTCATAATTGTCGTCGCCGTCCAGCGTTGTCGTCCATGTGTCGTGATTGCCCAGCGCGAGAATGATTTCCTTCGCCGGCTTGCGGCCGCTTGTCTTTTTTACGACGGTTGCCCACTCCGACAATTCGCCGTGGTCGGTCAGATCGCCCGCAGACGCGAGCACGTCGATCGGATATGCCGCGTTTTCAAGGTCGTAAAGGCCGTCGAACAGTCTGCGGTTTCTGTAGGGCTCGTCGCGCATATGCACATCCGCGACAAGCACGCCGAACAGGCGGACCGCAGACGGATCCTTCGGCCGGATCGCGCTGTCAAAGCCTTTGAGCACGGGATAGGTCAGAATCGAAGCGGCCTTCGCAAGCGGCTCCGCCTTTTTGCGGAATTCAAAATACGGATTGTCCATGGTCACGCCTCCGCAAGATAGTCACAGAACGCATCGAACAGGCGCGTTGTCCGGTTGCCGCCGTCGTCCGGCGAACAGCCGTGCCACGCGAACGCGGCGTGGTTTTTGAAAATCACGCCCTGCCCCATCGCGCCGGTCTTGTAATAAGAGCCGGTGTGGCCGTGCTCGTCGAGCGCGTAGTGGTTTTCGACGGCAAGGCGCGTCCAGCGCTCCGAAAGAATGCGTTTTCCGTCATAGACGCCGCCGTTTGCGTAGACGTAGGGGAGCTTTGCCATATCGTCTGCGCGCGTGAAGAATCCGCCGCCGCCGATCATATGGCCTTCGGGGCAGACCGCGGTCGCCCACTGCTTGAAACCAAGCGGCTTCAAAAGATTGTCAAACATAAAATCCTGGCATTTTTTCCCTGACACGCTCGCGATGATCCGCGACAGAAGATAATACGCCGCGTCGGAATAGCGGTAATGCGCGTCGGGCGGATACGGCAGCGCAAGGGAAAACACGTAGCCCAAAAAATCGCTGCCGATTTTTTCGATATCGTCGTCCTCGTCAACGCCGAAGGGCACGACGTCGATGCCCATGCGGTGACGCATGGCGTCGTGGACGGTCACCTTGTTCCACTTCGAGTCGAATGCGTCGGGCAGCTCGCCCTTCGTGAAAAACGACGTCACGGGCGCCTTGACGTCGAGCAGCCCCCGGTCGGAGAGGATGCCGACGCAGCTGTCGATAAAGAGCTTCGTCGTGGAATGCCCGTTGTTCGCGTTGTTGCAGTTTTTGTAATGCCAGAAATAGATCGTATCGTCCTTGATCAGCGCCGCGTCATACATCGGGTCGATCTCACACTCGCGCATCACCGCATCATAAAGAAACGGGATCTCCTTCAGACTTTTGTTTGTCAGCATATTTGCACACCTCTCACATTTTTTCGCCGGGGTAATCCGCAACGTAATCGGACGCCCGCACCATGTAGGTTTTGACATTCCACGGGTCGCTTTCCTCAATGTCGACCACTCTGCCGCCGCGCAGGTCGTCGTCGCAGTAGTTGTCGTAACTCAGACCCGCGTCATAGGCCAGTGTCACGCCGAGATATTCGGCCTGCCAGTCGTTGATGTGGTCGTGACCGCTGATGATCGTCCGGACGTCTCCGCGCTCGACGACGGCGCCGAACAGGCCGGAATTGTAATTGCCCGTGCCGACGGATTCGCGCATATTTCCGCGATAATTTGTCTGCGCGGGATTTTTATAGGGGATCGTGTATTCCGGCACGGGCTGGTGCATGACCATCAGCCCCGGCACTTTCGCGCCCAGGCTGCGTTCGAGCGCGATCGACCGGTTCCAATACCAGAGCACCTGGCTGAAATGCGGCATATCGTAGCCCGGCGAATGCACGCCGCCCGTCAGCGGCTCCGGGAAGCTGTAAAACCACGGGTCTTCTTTCAGCCCGTGCTGTTTCACAAAGTCCATGAATCCGCTGTGGCTGTCCAGCGCCCAGACGGCATACACGATCTTTTTGCCCGCGCTGTCATAGACGGGCAGCATATAATTCCCCGTGCCGTCGACCTCGTCCGGGCCGGCTTCGGAAAGACAGTGCGGAAACGCCTCATAGACCTTCTGCTGCGCCTCGTTCGGGAAGCCTCTTTCACGGTCGTGATTGCCGAAAACATGCGCCCACGGGATGCCGCGCGCTTCGACGGGGTCGGTCTGCATGCGCAGCGCCTCCCGCAGCGTGTCGGCGTTTTCCGCCGCGCTCTTCCACACCTGATCGCCGAGGTACAGCACCAGATCGGGCCGGATCGCCTCGACGATCGCGTCGATATCGCGCGTGAGCCTGCGGTCGCCGTTTGCGATCACATGGGTGTCGGACAGCGTCAGGATTCTGAATCTGCCGTTTTTGAACTGCAGCTTGATCTCTTTATTCATCTGCGTCACCTCGGGAACTGCATCCGTCTTTCCAAAGATTCTCGTCGTAGAAATAAAGCGGCTTCCAGTCGCGGCAGGGATCCATGCCGACGAATCTGTAACCGAACGCCGCGTCGCAGTTGCCCAGCAGACGCAGCTCGTCGATTTCAGCTTTCCCCGCGGTCGCCTGTGCGCTTTCGATGCCGATGTGATAATTCGCGTCCTTCGGGACCGTAAAGCTGAGCGCGAGCTTTTCCCATTCTTTGTTGTCGAAGTCAAGCGAAGCGGTTAGCGCGCCGCTGTCGAGCTCCCGCACAAACAGGCGGCATCGAACGCCGCTCGTGCGCACCCTTGCCCAGAGCGCGCAGGGCTCGCCGGCGCGGATATATACGCCCTGATACAGCGCGGCGTCGCCCTCGTCCAGATGCGCGAGATAGCCGCACACGCCGTTTTCCGTGTCGCTTTCCCTGTCAATGCCGACGGAATCGGCGTTCGGATTGCGCTTGAAAACCCAGAATGCTTTTCCGTCGCCGAAATTCCCGTTGTGGACTTCGCGGCTCGAATGGAAATAATTCATGTCGCTGATCTGCGTTTCAAAGAAGTTCGGCTCGATGGCGTCGATCCGGTTGTTTTCAAACCGGACGTGCGTGACGGGCGGGCAGCCTGCTTTCGTCGTATAGGGATTGTAAAGCCAGTTGCCCATTGTCTGGAAATGATTGTCGTGCACATAGACGTTCCGGACCTCGACCTTTTCAAGATCCGGGCAGTCGATCCCCCAGAGGATCATGCCGAACGCCTTGCAGTGGTCTGATTTGAGATCGTTATGGTCGATTTCGATGTTTTCCGAGGCCTGCGGTTCATCGGAGCTCCACCAGCTGCCGCCGCGCGGATCACGATAAGAGGAAAAAATATAAACCGAATCGTCTCCCGTGAACATGCGGCAGCCGTGCACGCGCATGTTGCGGCAGTTCATCATGCACACGCCGTCGCCGTTGCCGTGGCTCCAGTTGTGGATGACGACGTCCTTGATCAGCCCGTTTTCACAGGTGAAGGGCATCATGGCGTAGGAGTGGTAGTCGGTGATTTCAACGCCGGAAACTTCAAAATTGCGCACGCGGTAGAACCCGATCGGGCAGATTTTCAGGATCTTTTCTGGCTCAGTATCCGCCATCATGCGAATCGTTCCGCGGCCTGTGATCCGCACGTCGTGCACGCCCTCTCCCGCAAACAGAAGGGGATAGTTGTAATACCAGAGGTGGCTCCACTTGATGTCGGGATATTTGTTGTGGCCGTAGCCGGGACGGTAGGGGACCAGCCGGTCGCCCTCCGGCCGGACGTAGCCGTCGGGATCGGGATTTTGCAGCAGCTGCGCTCCGTCGCCGAAGTGCAGCGTCACGCCGCTGCGCAGAAACAGCCCGCCGGAAAGGAAGGTCTTTCCCGCGGGGAGCTCGACAATGCCGCCGCCCGCCGCCGCGATCTTGTCGATGGCGCGCTGAATGGCGGCCCGGTCGTCGGTTTTGCCGTCGCCGGCAGCGCCCTCCTCGGTCACGACCGCTTTCCGCTGTTTATGAAGCGTCTGCATCGGCGTGCCGTCGTCGTTCAGAAGCGCCAGGCGCTCAAGGCCGAGCGCGTCGATGACCCCCTGCCAGCGATCCACCATATCGAACCGGTTTTCGTCGATATAGTTGACGGGCAGAAAACCCGCCTTGAGATAGGTCGCCAGCGCGGGGAGACGCGTGTCGCCCGTCAGGAGAAAGATCTTCTCTTTCCCCAGCTCGATGAGCTTCTGCAGGCAGTAGTCGGCGATGAAGCGCCCGAAGCCGCGGCCGCGATATTCATGCCGGACCGCGACCATGTGGATATACCCCATGCCGGTCGACCACATATCCGGCACGATCGTAAAGGTCGCCATCTTTTTTCCGTTGGCGTCGTCGACGATAAAATACGTATCCCTGTAAGGATCGGGACCGTCGAGCTCGATCAGCTCACAGCGGAATTTCTCGGCGCCGCAGTCCGGCGCGATCAGTCCGTCGCGACAGATCTCCAGCCAGTCGTCGATCTCCGATTCGTCCTTGAACCGCACGATCGAAAAGCCGTCCGGAACGGAAAGGCCGCGGGCCCGCGGGGCGAAATTATACATTTTCAGACTGCTCATAATGCCGCTTCTTTCTTTTGATAAAGTTATCCGTCAATACAACTATAATTTTAGCATACTTCCGGCGCAATTTCAATCACTGCAAACATATTTCAAACGGGATATTGAACTCATCGGGATTGTATGGTATCATATCAGCAGAGCCCGCACAAGCGAGAAAACGTAAGGAGATGTGTTTATGGCATATGTGAGAAACAGAAACGAGGAGCTGACCAGTTTTCAGCAGTCGGCGTTCTGGTCCGGAAAAGACAATATCAACACCGACGTCGCCATGGTCTACGGCATCAATGACTCGACCTGCGAACGGATCGCCGAATACAAAAAGCACGGCTATGTGATTCATGTCATGGTCGGCATCGCGTGGGGCGGATATACGGATTATCTTTACGGCAGATGGGACGGAAAAGACCACTGGGACGAGGCGCAGGTGGACCGCTTCGGCACCCGCATCCTCCACGGCACGGATACGCCCTACATGGTGCCGACGATCTCCTTCGCCGATTACATTACCGAGCGGCTGAAAGCGGCCGTCGACTTCGGCGCCGAAGCCATCCACGTCGAGGAGCCGGAATTCTGGGACAGAGGCGGTTATTCCGAGGCGTTCAAACGGGAATACAAGCTCTATTACAGAGAGGACTGGCGCCCGCCCCATGAAAGCGAGGATGCGCGCTACCGCGCGGCGAAGCTCAAATCCTACCTTTACCGCCGGACGATCGACAGGGTCAGCTCTGCCTTGAAGGAATATGCCCTGACGAAATACGGCCGCGCCCTGCGGTTTTACGTGCCGACCCACAGCCTCCTGAACTACACGCAGTGGAAAATCGTCAGCCCGGAGGGTATGCTGTCGGATTGCCCGGCCGTCGACGGCTATATCGCGCAGATCTGGACGGGCACCTCCCGCGAGCCGACCCCGCTGGACGGCGTCATCAAGGAGCGCACGTTTGAAACGGCATATCTGGAATACGGCATCATGCAGGAGCTGATCAAGGGCACCGGCAGACGGATGTGGTTCCTGCATGACCCGATTGAGGACAACGAAATCTTCACCTGGGAGAATTATCAATACAACTACCTGAAGACCGTCGTGGCCTCGCTCCTGCATCCGAAGGTCAACACCTACGAGGTTTGCCCCTGGCCCAATCGCGTCTTTTACAAGAAATATCCCTCGAATTCGCCCGATGCGACGCAGATTCCCGCGGATTACGCGACGCTGATCTGCTCCGTATTTCAGACGCTCGGCGATATTCCGCTTTCGGAGGCGGACAGCGGCATCAGAACGGGCGTGCTGCTCAGCGATACTGCGCTGTTCCAGAGGGATTATTCCGACAGCGTCATCGCGCCTCCTGCGGCCCCGTCGGCGGACGCGACGGTGATTTCCGATTCAGACAATCTCAAAACCGCCTTCGCGGAGCAGCTCTTCAAGGGCGCGGGCGACGAGCGGCTGATGCGGGAATACATCCGCAGCAGCACCTTCCCGTCGTTTTACGGTCTGTGCCTGCCCCTGCTGAAATACGGCATGCCGGTCCGGCCCGTTTCCCTTGACAATATCCGGCGCTACAACGGCTACCTCGACGACTATGACGTCCTGCTTCTGAGCTATGAATTCATGAAGCCGGATTATCCCGACATCAACAACGCGCTCGCCTCCTGGGTGAAGGGCGGCGGGAAGCTGATCTATGTCGGCGACGGCAGCGATCCTTATCACAAGATCAGAAGCTGGTGGAATTCCTCAAAGGTGCAGTATCCCTCGGCGGCGGAGCATCTGTTTGAAATGCTCGGCATCGACGAGCCGAAGGATCGGGAGATCTACAGCGTCGGGAACGGCTTTGCTACGGTGTGGTTTGTCAATCCGGCCGAGATCACGTTCTCAAAGGAAAACGCCGACGCGCTGCGCGCGCTGTTCGGGCGCGTGATCGAAAAAGACGGCGGGGAGTGGCATTATCAAAACGCGATTTCCGTCCGGCGCGGCCCGTATATTCCGGCTGCGGTGCTCGATGAAAGCGTCTCCGGCGCGCCGCTGAAGCTCTCCGGCCTGTTCGCCGATATGTTTGATATCCGCTACAGCATCCTCACCGAGAAAACGATCGCGCCCGATGAAAACGCGCTGCTCTTTGATTTCGCGGCCATCGAAAAGGAAGACCTGCGCGTCATCGGCACGTCGGCAAGAGTGCTGTCGCTTGACGCGGCGGCGGATCGCGTCGCCCTGACCGTGAAAGGCACGCAGGACGTGAACACCTACACCCGCCTGCGCGTTCCCTTCGCGGTCAAAGCGGCCGAAGGAAAGTTGAAAAGCGGAACGGCCGTCGCCATCGGCACCGAATACGATTCGATCAGCCGCACCGTGCTGCTGTCCTATGACGGCACACCGGAAGAGCTTGAGATCACATTAAAATGAAAATCGCTTCGCCGCTGCGGGGGAAATGACTGATGACAGACCGAAAAAACCAGCCCGTCAAAAAACGGGCTGGTTTTTGTGTGTGCGATACTATCCTTATTCAGCTGGCGCGCAGTTCGTATACGAAGGACGTGACCAGTTGCTTTGCCATATAGATGAGATTGTGCAGCTTCGCAACGAGGAAGCCGTATACCGTGTTTGTGTCGTGGATCTTTCCGCACAGCGCGCATGCGCCGGGATCTTCGGCAGGCGGTTGAGACACGCTCGGGTCGCCCTGCTTGGCCCATGTGATTTCGATGAACTTCAGATAGACGTCGCCGCTCTTGGGGCGCAGGCCGATATACGCGTAATCGCCTTTGATTTCAATCGTTTGCACAGTCCTGAAATCGCCTTCATACACAAAGGTGCCGAGCAGTTTTCCCTGCGATTCTTCTTCCCCGACCAGATACAGGTCTTCCGATCCGGTATAGGGTGTGTTTTTTCCGTAGATCTGAAGCGTTCCGTCCAAAGCGGATTTCGAGCTCCAGATGACGGAAACTTTGACAAGCCTGCCGCCGGATTCGGTGGAAACAAGCCCGCGACCGGTGCCGCTGCTGCTGAATACCATCGCTCCGTCTTTTGCCGAGTTCTGACCCGCGTATCTGGCGTCGGACGACAGCGCGAAGTCGGTAAAATCCTCATAGTCTTCCGTCGGTGTCGGGAGGATTTCAAAATCAATGTGGTCCGTTGTGAGAATCTCCTCGGCGGCTGCTTCCAATGTCATCATGCCGCAGACGGAGAAGGCCGTAAGCAGACTGAGCAGGATGCTGATGCTTTTTTTGAGCATGCGTTTCATATACATTCCTCCTTTGTCGCGCCCGTTCCCGCCGGCGCCCGCGCTTGCTTGATAAATATATTATAGCGGTTATTTGAAAAAAATGCAATAACAATACAATCAAATCGTGTCGGCGTGAAGCGCACAGTATATGACTTTGGGGTGCAACCGGTCAATTCAATACAAAACCCGAACGCAGATTCATACTTTGCTTCTTTTTGCCGGGGGTTTGAACGCTGTTCGCTCAGCGGATCGGC
>JAFZNN010000106.1 GCA_017550895.1 Clostridia bacterium | reverse complement strand
GCCCGCGCCGATGACGCAGCCGTCGCCGATCTTTGTATTCTTCAGGATCGTCACATTGACGCCGATCAGGCAGTTTCTGCCGATCTCAATGCTGCCGACGGAATAGCCTTCAGCCAGGCCGTTCTCGTCAAACCGGTGATTGTGATCGTAAATACAGACGTTCGGCGCAAACAGCGTGCCGTCGCCGATCGTGATCCGGCCGTGGCAGTGCAGGATCATATTCGGATTGATGCCGACGTTTTCGCCGATCGTCAGCTTGCCGCCGTCCGCGGAGAGTTTTGCGTGCGCGCAAACCCGAACGCCCTGCCCGAGCTCAATCGACCCGTTGTTGCTTGTCGTGATCTTCGCGGACATCGCGATCCGGCCAACGCCGTTCATGCGCAGCGAACCGCGCAGCGAAAGCTTCAGCAGCAAGCCCTTGATCGTATATAAAATAATGTGAAACAGTCTGATCATGCTGTCAACCTTTCTTCAGTCCCGCGCGGAACACGACTGAATGAAGCGGAAAATCCTGTCGGCGCGGCGCATGATGTCAAAGTCCTTCGATTTTTCCAGCGCCTTCTCCGAGAGCTTTTCGCGCAGCGCGGGATCCTCTTTCAGCGTCTGAATCGCCTGACGGATCTGAGCAACGGAGGTCGGGTCGATCCGGATCGCGTTCGTCGCGTCCAGCGCGTCGTCGTTGAACGGCAGATTGGAGGAGATGATCGGCTTGCCGCAGGCCATCGCCTCAACAATGGCATTGCAGGAGCCCTCGCTGAGCGTCGGCAGGCAAAACACGTCGATCGCGTTGAGGAAATCGCTCACGTCCTCATGCGCGAGCGGCTGACAAAACACGACGCGCGCACCGCTCGGCGGCACGTCTCCCCTGCCGGCGAACGCCGCATAAGTATCCTCCAGGCCGTTCACGGCTTCCAGCAGCCGCTGATCGCCCTTTCTTTCAATAAAGCCGCCGACAAAGCCGACGATGAAGCGATCCGCAGGCAGGCCGAGCTTTTTGCGGCATGCCGCCGGATCCTTCGGGTAAAACAGCGTCAGATCCGTCGAATTCGGCGCGGTCAGGATCGGCACGCCGTCAACGATGCCGAGCTCCTTCAGTTCATTTGTATTCTTTGTGGAAACGGAAATAATGCCGGTCAGGCCGTCCAGCTGCTCTTTTTTCGGGATGCCGTAGGTCTGCCGCACCTGGCTTTCAAAATCGCATTCGCCGTAGGCCAGAAAAGACGGAATGCCGAGCTGCCTGCCGACGCGGATCGCGGCCAGGCCGCCGTAAAGGAAGAAATGGCCGTAAACGAAGTCAAAGGTCTCGTCCAGCCGCCCGACCGCGGACAGCACGCAGTCCTCAAACAGCTTTTCGGAGAGCGTTTCCGTGTTGAAACTGCCGATCTGCTTGGAGGAAGCGGAAATATAGCGCGGGTAATAGACCGTCACGTCCGCGCCGCCGGGGGTGTGATGCGTCAGCCTGCGCGCGATCCGCCCGGTCTGAAACCTGTATTTTGTAACCGGCACGGGAGAGATCACCGTGCAGCGCACGCCGGCATCCGCCATGGCAAAAATCAGATTCTGGAAAAAGACGTTTCTGTAAGGGCTGACCGCATCCGGATACATGCCGACAAACAGCGCGTGCGTATCTTTCATTTCTTTCATTGCATTCAGCCTTTCACATGTTCGATGAACTGATCGATCCGCCGGATGAACGCGTCGTCCTCGGCAATGATTTCCCGCAGCGCGACGTCGCAAGCGCGGTCGAACGCAGCTGCGTCCAGATGGTTGTAATAATCGTACAGTCTGTCCGGCAGGTCTTTTACGGAATCAACCGCCAGCCCGACGCCGAGGCGCGCGGTTTCCTGCGCTTTGAAAGAACCGGCCTCCACGATCTGCGGGATGTGATACACCAGCCCGTCATAGAAGCGGTTGGAAACGGCATAGCGCACTTCATCGCCGAAGTCCAGGCTGTAGCAATTGTTGAGAACCGCGGCGTCGCGAATCAGCAGCGCTTTATCCTTGTTGTCATAAGCGCCGGTGAAGCGGACATTCCGGATGCCCTGCGCTTCGCAGTAGCTTCTGAACTGCTCAAGATCCGTCCCCTCGCCGTGATAGACAAACGTGAAGCGCGGATCGTTGGCAAAGGCGTCCAGATACTGCTTCTGATAGTCAAAATATCGGATCGTTCCGTTCCAGACGATCTGATACGGCGGGGCCTGCCTGCGGAAAACAAACGGTTCGGTGCGTTCGTTGCGGTTGAAATTGTGCGCGACTACATACTCGTGTTCCGGAAGGAACGCGCGAAAGCCCTTGGAGGAAATCGTGGTAAAATAGCTGTTTTCGATCAGGCGCCGCTCGATTTTATAGAACGGCGGGAGCGATTCATAGCTGTAATCGCGGATATCGAAAATATAGTTTCCCTGATATTTTTTCGCGAGCTCCGGCACGAACATGCCGCTGAGCGTGGAAAGGAAAATCACGCCGTCCGGCTTCGCGCGGCGCAGCTGCTTTTTCACCCAGCCGCGAAAGCCGAGGAAATCCAGCATTTTTTTCGCTTTGCCGAGCGATTCGGGCGAAGGCTTGTCATAATAATGATAATTTGCCGGCACATCCAAAGAGAGCGCCGCGCGGTTCCAGAACAGCACTTCATATGCGGCGCCGGCGGCGTCCAGCCTGTCCGTATATCTCACAAGATACGGGCAGTAACGAAGATCGCCGCAGAAAACAATGCTGATCATAGGCTCAATCCTTTCATCGCAGATCGCGAATTCCTTCAGCATGCTTCGGATGGATCAATACTTCTTTTCGTATCTGAGCTTTTTCATCAAGCCGAAGAACATGTTCCAGGCGGTGAACCAGATCGAGGCGAGAACGGACTGTTCATCGCAGACGCGGAACACGTCATAATGGCTTTTCAGCTGCTTGGAAAACTGCACGTGGCTCAGGCTCTGCTTGCGCAGGCGGTAAACCGCAAGCTCATCCTTCATAAAATGGCACTGCGCGCCGGGCTGCTTGAAAAGCTGCAGACGGAATCCGTAATCCTCGTTTCTGCTGATGCAGTTGACCTGCACCACGCCGAACGCCTTCGCGCTGTACATCATGGTCAGCTGGCCGATATAGTCGTAGCGATAAATCAGACGCTTGTCAACGCAGTCCGGGCCGGAGACGTGCACATGCAGCGGCTGACCCGCCTCGTCCATTTTGACAAACCCGTGATAAGAAAACGTGTAGCCGTTTTCGCGCATAAATGCAAGCTGCTTTTCGAGCTTCTCCGGCAGCCAAAGATCGTCGGAATCAAGGAAGGCGATCCACTCCCCCTCCGCTTCGCGGACGCCCCGGTTGCGCGAATAGGCAGCGCGCATGTTTTTTTCATTTTTGAAATAACGGATCCGCGCGTCCTCGAGAAACGGCCGGATCACTTCGTAGGTATCATCCGTGGAGCAGTCGTCCACAATCAGCAGCTCCCAGTGCGGATAGGTCTGATTGATAACGCATTGAATCGATTCCGCAATGAACTGCGCGGAATTCCACGCAGGCATGATGATCGAAACGAGTCCGTCTTTCATTTTGATTTTCTCCTCAGGTATACTCTTTCCCGCATACAGCCAGCACAGTGCGGAGCATGGTCAGAACCTCCTGCAGCAGGGAAAAATTCTTTACGCTGTCGAGATTCATGACCATCTTGGGCGGCAAAACAATCTCCATATAGGCTTTGTCCACGTCGCCGGAGGCCTCGAGCAGCTCGGCCTCATCCTTGAAGCGGATGCTGGCCTCGCTCGTGATCCCGGCCGGCAGAAGGAGCGTGGCGTTAAACTCCGGCGTATACATTTCAACGTATTTCGGCACCTCGGGGCGCGTGCCCACGAAGCTCATATCGCCGTGCAGCACATCCAGCAGCTGCGGCAGCTCGTCGAGGCGGTATTTGCGCAGCACCGCACCCAGGCGCGTGATCCGCGCGTCGTTGCCGACCGTAACGGCGGAGCCGATCTGATCCGCTTCGGAAACCATGGTGCGGAATTTGTGAATGCGGAACCGCTTGCCGCAGGTCGTGACCCGCTCCTGCCGGTAAAAGACCGGCCCGGGCGAATCCCGCTTGACCAGCACCGCGATCACCCCCATCGGCAGCGCGAGCACCGCCGTCAGACCGAGCGCGGCCGTGAAATCAAACGTGCGCTTCAATATGATCTGACCGCGTTTCCGATTGAGGGCCTCCCAGTAGGGACGCACCTCGTCGGTCCGCATGAACGCGGGCAGCTCCTCCCATTTAGTAATCAAGGTTTTTCTCCTCCCGATAAAGTGCCGGCCGGCAGTACACAGTGCCGTTTGAATCCGAATGAACGCCGACAAGAAAACGTAATCTAGACTTATATTCCAGCGTGAAAACAAGATTGCCTTCCGAATCGAGCGAGGCAAAATGAAAGAATTTACGCTGATCCTTGTCAAGCCGCTCGATATCAAGCTCAAACGCCGTCTCCGGCGTTTCCGAAAAGCCGGTGAGCACATAGGTGCCGGCAGGATACGTGCCCTTGCCGATGACCTTCCAGTCGGGGTGGTCGGAATTGCCCTGAATCTGCAGGCTGCCGTCGCTCAGATACGACACATAGACGTTTGAGACGCCGACATTGCCGTCGATGCCGTCGAGGATCAGCAGATTCTCCCGCCCGTCCGCGGCGTTGCTCATCGCGGCGAAGCGCTGCATGGATCGCGTATGCTTCCATTGCGCGCCGAGCGGAACCAGCAGGAAGACCAGCGACATCGCGAGAATCGAAAGCAGATCCAGCTTCCTGACTTCGCGCTTGAGAAACGGGCCGATGGGCGTCAAATAGACGAGCAGCGCACCGATCAGCGCGCCGAGCGTGTTGTTGAACAGATCGTCAAATTCAAACGATCCGAGCCAGAGCAGCCATTGGCATGTCTCGATCGCAAACGTAACCATAAAGCTGAACAGCAGCGTCGGGCGCCAGCTGAAATGCAGCACGCCCGCAAAGAACAAACCGATGGGAATAAACAGCACGACGTTATAGATATTTTCACGCAGCACGGAAAGATTGCCCTTAAAAATCTCTTTGAAAGACCAGAACGGCATATAGACTTCCCGCGCGTCGGTGCCAAGGCGTGAAAACAGCGTATACCAAAGCAGCAGCGCGAAGGATCCAGCGAACAGCATCAGGAGGATCCCTTTTAAATAACGACGGGTCATAAAACTTCTTTCAGCGACAAATCCAGCGCGTAACAGACATACTGCACATCCTCGTCGGACAGGGACGTATGCAGCGGCAGTGAAATCAGGTTCTGATAGTAGTCAAAGCTGTTCGGATAAGCCGAGCAGTCTTTGCCGTAGGCGGTCATCATCGGCAGCGGACGGTAGTGCACGTTCGTCGCGACGCCGTGCTGCGACATGGCTTCGATCAGGCGATCGCGCTCGGCTTCACGGATGCCGGGAATGCGGATCAGATACAGATGATTCGAGCTGTCGACCAGCGGGGTATGATGATGCAGATGGCTGATCCCGCGCGCATCGCAGAACCGGTCGTACACCGCAATGATCTCCCTGCGCCGCGCGAGCAGATCCTTGAATCTGTCAAGCTGGATCAGGCCGACGGCCGCCATGATATCCGTCATATTGCATTTATACCACGGGCCGATAATATCGTAGGCCCAGGCGTTCTGCTTTGATTTTGCAAGGGCGTCCTTATTCTGCCCGTGCAGCGAAAGCAGCTGGAACATTTTGTAAATCTCTTCATCCGCGACCCCGGGCACTGCCTGCCAGGCCGACGCGCCGCCCTCCGCGGTCGTCAGATTCTTGACCGCGTGGAAGGAGAACGAGGAGAAATCCGCGATCGCGCCGCAGTATTTGCGCACGCCTTTGATCACGCGGCTCGCGCCGAGGCTGTGCGCGCAGTCCGCGACGACGGCAACGCGCCCGAGCGACTTCTGAATGCGCGCGGACAGCTCCGAAAGCGGGCTGCCGTCCGACTGCTTTGCGGTAAACAGATCGCGTTTGCGCTCGACGATCTCAAAGATCCGCTCATAATCACACACGATGCCGCCGAGATCCACGGGAACGATCGCTTTCGTTTTCGGCGTGATCGCCGCCTCGAGCGCGTCGTAGTCCATCTCCGGCAAATGCGTGACGGGATCGCCGTCCTTCTGAATATCGATGAACTTCACCGCAGCGCCGCAATGCAGCGCGGCGCTCGCGGTCGAAGTGTAAGTATAGGCGGGCACAAGCACCTCGTCGCCCGGGCCGACGCCGAGCACACGCAGGTTCATCTCCTCCGACGCAGTCGCCGAGCTCAGACAGACGACGCCCTGCCGCAGGTTCCCCATCGATTCCGTTGTGCTGCAGTCAAGATCCGTTCGGTTTGTCGCGATATAAGCGGCCAGACGGCGCTCAAACAGCTTCGTTCGCGGGCCGGTGGTGATCCAGCCGGAACGCAGCGCGTTTGTCACTTCCGCGATTTCCTGCTCCGAAATATCGGGCGGACTGAACGGAATTCTTCTCTTTTCCATGCACATCTGCTCCTGTCAATCCCCAATTTTGTCAACGACAATCTCTTTATTCCTCTTTCTCCCGCGAAGCGGCTTGCGTTTCTTGCCGAACTTGCCGATTCGCAGACCGCGCTTCTTATTCACCTCAAACAGCACGTCGCGCAGGCTCTTGGTGCAGTTGACGAGCGCGCCGATGACGGGAATATCGGATTTGTGGAGCCGGGTCAGCGCGTTGTCGATCTCGAGCATCTTCGGCCCGTCATACCGCACGACGAACAGAGCCGCGTCGCTGATGTCGTTCAGACGAAGGACCTCGGACTCCTCGCCGACGGGCGCCGCGTCGATCATGACCAGATCGAAATTGCCCATCAGGGAGCGGATCACGTCGAGCATCGGCTCATTGAGATGATCCGCCTT
>JAFZNN010000105.1 GCA_017550895.1 Clostridia bacterium | reverse complement strand
CGAAACTTTCAGCTTGTATTTCCTGTAAACATAGTCCTGAATCTCTTGATAGGTCGCCTTTGCTTCTGCGGCAGTCAGATCAAATTTATCAAGATTTATATCAATATCAACAGTGAATTTCGGCTTTTGTTGGGACAATAGAACAACCGTCTCTACATGTCCGGTGCGCGGGAAGAGGTCGACGGGGGTGGCTTCGACGGCGCGATAGCCCAGCGCGGCGAAGGCGGCGCAGTCCCGCGCGAGGGTGGCGGGATCGCAGGAAACATAGACGATGCGTTCGGGCCGGAAGGCCGCGACCTGCGCCACGCTCTCCGGCGAGCAGCCCTTGCGCGGCGGGTCGAGGATCACGACCTCCGGCCGCAGCCCGCGCGTCTGCAGCGCCTTTGCGGCTTCTGCAGCGTCCGCGCAGAGGAATTCCGCATTGTCAATGCCGTTGCGCACGGCGTTGATCTTCGCGTCCTCAATGGCCGCAGGCACGACCTCCACGCCGATCAGCCGCTTTGCCCGGCGCGCCATGGTCAGGCCGATGGTGCCCGTGCCGCAATAGAGGTCGAGCAGCGTTTCCGTGCCGGTCAACGCGGCATAATCCGCCGCCGTCTGATACAGGCGCTCCGCCTGATCGCGGTTGACCTGATAGAAGGAAAGCGGCGATATGCGGAAGGTCAGCCCGCACAGGCGGTCCTCGATGGCGTCCGCGCCCCAGAGCGTGCGGCAGTGCGGCCCGAGCACGACGTTGGTGTCCGCCGTGTTGCGGTTGATCAGAATGCTTTTCACGCCCGGCAGCCCGCGCAGCGCCGCCGTGAGCGCCGCCTCCTGCGGCAGCGCGTCGCCGTTGACCACGGCGCAGACCATCAGCTCGCCCGTGGCCGCGCCCTTGCGCAGATAGATGTGCCGCAGCAGGCCGGCCTGCGTGGTTTCGTCATAGACGGCAACGCCGCTTTCCCGCACCCAGCGGTCAAACACGGCGAGGATCTGCGCGAATTCCGGCGGCTGCAGGCCGCAGTCCGGACAGTGCACCACGCGGTGGCTGTGCGGCGCGTAAAAACCGATCTGCAGCTGCCCGTCCCGCATGGCGAGCGGATACTGCGCCTTGTTGCGGTAATGCTGCGTTTCCGGCGCGGCGAGCAACGGACGCAGCACCGGCGTCACGCCGCCGATGCGCTGCAGGCAGTTCGCCACATGCTGCGCCTTGATGCGGCATTCCGCTTCATACGTGATGTGCTGAAACGCGCAGCCGCCGCAGCGCGGGAATACCGGACAGGCCGGCGCCATGCGGTCCGGCGAGGGCGTGAGCACCTGTGCGATCTTCGCGTAGGCGTAATTCTTTTTTACCTTTAATATATGGGCGCGGACCGTGTCGCCGACGGCCGCCCCCGGCAGAAACACGGCCAGGCCGTCCGCGCGGCCGATCCCGCTGCCGTCTGCCGTACAGGCATCGACGGTCAGGGTGACGATATCGTTCTTTCGCAGTTCCATAAGCGGCTCCCCAGAGTTGAATTCGTCCATCAATATACCACGGATTCCCCAAACGCGCAAGCTGCAGCGCAGATTCTTGTTGATTCGGCACAAAAATGTGGATGTTTCGTTGTCGAAATGCACAAAAGCCGTTTTTTAAACAGCCTGCGGTTTGTTCTATGATCCGAATTATTGCCCGCGGGCCTGAAAATCATTGACGCGGAAAAGTTTTATGGTATAATATGAAGTAATGAAAAAGCAGTTTCAGATTTGGATGGGAGATAGAAGTATGTTTGTGAAAGATGTAACGGTTCAGAACCAGGTCGGTCTGCACGCGCGCCCGGCAACGTTTTTCATCCAGAAGGCGAATGAATTCAAATCGTCCATCTGGGTCGAAAAAGAGGAGCGCCGCGTCAATGCCAAGAGCCTGCTGGGCGTTTTGTCCCTGGGCATCATGGGCGGCACCGATATCCGCATCATCGCCGGCGGCCCCGACGAGGAGCTGGCAGTGACGGAGCTTGTGAAGCTGGTCGAATCCGGCTTCGCGGAGTAATAGCGTCTCGCGATCATGCGCATAAAACCCACGAGAAGCTTTCAGCCGAAAGCGCGGATCGTGGGTTTTTCTCATCATCGGCGGCAAAAGACGCAGAACTTCAGAAAGAAAGGAAGATGCTACGATGATTCGGCGCTTTGCGCGCTGTGTGCGCGGCTACTGGCTGCCCACGGTGCTCACGCTGATTTTCATCATCGGCGAGGTCGTGATCGAGGTGTTCATCCCGACGCTGACCGCCGATCTGGTGAACCATATCAAAGCGGGCGCGCAGATGCACGATATTGCCGTGACCGGCGTGAAGCTGGTGCTCATGGCGATTTCCTCTCTGCTGTGCGGCGGCATTGCGGGCTTCACCTGCGCCAAGGCGGCGGCGGGCTTCGCGAGAAACCTGCGGCATGATACGTTCTATGCGGTGCAGACGTTTTCGTTTGAGAATATCGACAAGTTTTCTTCCGCGTCGCTCGTCACGCGCATGACCACGGACGTGACGAACGCGCAGATGGCCTATATGATGATGATCCGCCTGGCCATTCGCAGCCCGCTGATGTTTCTTTTCTCCATTCTCATGGCGTATCACATGGGCGGCGCGCTGGCCGGGACCTTTGCCGTGGTGGTGCCGCTGCTGATCGGCGGTCTGCTGCTGATCGGCAAATTCGCGCTGCCGGCCTTCCGCCGCGTCTTCAAAAAGTATGACCGGCTGAATGAAACGGTGGAGGAGAATGTGCGCGCCATGCGCGTGGTCAAGGGCTTCTCCCGCGAGGAATATGAAAAAGAGAAGTTCGGCAAAGCCTCCGACGAGATCCGCAAGGACTTCACCTTTGCCGAGCGGATCGTGGCGCTGAATGCGCCGCTGATGCAGTTCTGCATCTATTTCAACATGATTTTCGTGATGTTCATCGGCTCGAAGCTCGCCATCACCGGCACGAGCATCGACGTGGGCCATCTTTCCGCCATGCTGACCTACGGCATTCAGATCCTGATGTCGCTCATGGGCCTTTCCATGATCTACATCATGCTGACCATGTCGGCCGAATCCTTCAAGCGCATCGGCGAGGTGCTCTCCGAAACGCCCGCGCTGAGCAATCCGGAGCAACCGGTGCAGACCGTGGCGGACGGCTCGATCACGTTTGAAAACGTCAGCTTCAAATACGCGGCCGATGCGCAGACCTTTGCGCTGGCGGACATCGATCTTTCGATCCGCTCCGGCATGACGGTCGGCATTCTCGGCGGCACGGGTTCGAGCAAATCGACGCTCGTGCAGCTGATCCCCAGACTCTACGACGTGAGCGAGGGCAGCGTGAAGGTCGGCGGCGTGGACGTGCGCGATTACGACCTGACCGCGCTGCGCGACAGCGTGGCGATGGTGCTGCAGAAGAATCTGCTCTTCTCCGGCACGATCGCGGAAAATCTCCGCTGGGGCAACCCGGCAGCCACCGACGAGGAGCTGCAGCAGGCCTGCCGGCTCGCGCAGGCGGATGAATTCATCCGAAGCTTCCCCGAGGGGTATGAAACCCACATCGAGCAGGGCGGCACCAATGTATCCGGCGGGCAGAAGCAGCGCCTTTGCATTGCGCGCGCGCTGCTGAAAAAGCCGAAGATCCTGATCCTGGATGATTCCACCAGCGCGGTGGATATGCGCACGGACGCGCTGATCCGGGAGAGCTTCAAGACCTATATTCCCGAGACAACGAAGCTGATCATCGCGCAGCGCGTTGCCTCCGTGCAGGATGCCGATCTGATCCTTGTGATGGACGGCGGGCGCATCTCCGCGGCCGGCACCCATGCGCAGCTGCTGGAAACGAGCGAGATCTATCGCGAGGTTTATGAGCAGCAGACGAACGGAGGTGAGGACGTTGCCTAGAATGAACTTCTCCGGCCCGCCCCCGAAACGCAGCGAGGGGATCAAGCATCTGGCGCGGCTGATGAAGCTGCTGCTGAAGTTCTTCCCCGTGCAGGTGACGCTGGTGATTTTCTGCATCCTGTTCTCCGCCGCCTGCTCCTCCATCCCGTCCATTTTCATCCAGAAGGTGATCTCCTACATCGGGAAGTATCAGCTTCTGCGCGGGACCATGCCGGTCGACGCGCTCTGGAAGGCCGCGAAAGGGGAGATCCTTCCCACGCTCGCCGTGCTGGTCGGGCTGTATCTGCTCTCCATTCTGGCCGTGGTGCTGCAAAGCCAGCTGATGGCCTATGTCACGCAGGGCTTCCTGCATAAAATGCGCCGCACGATGTTCGACGGGATGCAGGATCTGCCGATCCGCTTTTTCGATCGCCGCAAGACCGGCGACATCATGAGCTATTATACCAACGACATCGACACGCTCCGGCAGCTGGTGTCGCAGTCCTTCCCGCAGCTGCTGCAGTCCTTCACGATCGTCTTCACCGTCTTCTGCGTGATGATGTATTACAGCATCTGGATGACGCTGGTGGTCGTGCTGGGCATTGTCGCCATGATTCTGGTTTCCAAGAAGATCGGCGGCGGCTCCGCGAAGTATTTCGTCCGCCAGCAGCGCTCCATCGGCGCCGCGGAGGGCTATATCCAGGAAATGATGAACGGCCAGCGCGTGATCAAGGTCTTCTGCCACGAGGAAAAAACGGAGCAGGGCTTCGATGAACTGAACGATACGCTGTTCCACGACAGCTTCCGCGCGCACGCCTATGCGAACACCCTCGGCCCGATCATCATGAATATCGGCAATCTGCTCTATGTGCTCATCGCCATGGTCGGCGGCCTGTTCATCGCCGGCAACGTGAAAAACTTCAGCTTTTCCGGGCTGGCCTTCGACGTGAGCATCCTCGTGCCCTTCCTCAACATGGCAAAGCAGTTCACGGGCAACCTGAACAACTTCACGCAGCAGATCAATTCCGTTGTCATGGCCATGGCCGGCGCGCAGCGCGTCTTTGCGCTCATGGATGAGCAGCCCGAGGTCGATGACGGCTATGTGACCCTCGTCAACGCCGAGATCGCCGACGACGGCACCGTGACCGAAACGGAACAGCATACCGGCCACTGGGCGTGGAAGCATCCGCACGGCGACGGCACGCTGACCTATACCCCGCTGCGCGGCGACGTGCGCATGGTGGATGTCGATTTCGGCTACACGCCGGAGAAGCAGGTGCTGTATGACGTTTCGGTCTATGCCGAGCCCGGGCAGAAGGTGGCCTTCGTCGGCGCGACCGGCGCGGGCAAGACCACGATCACGAACCTGATCAACCGCTTTTACGACATTGCGGACGGCAAGATCCGCTATGACGGCATCAACGTCAACAAGATCAAAAAGGCCGATCTGCGCCGCTCGCTGGGCATCGTGCTGCAGGAGACGAACCTCTTCACCGGCACGGTGATGGAGAATATCCGTTACGGCCGCCTGGAGGCGACGGACGAGGAGTGCCGGGAGGCGGCGCGGCTGGCCGGCGCGGACGATTTCATCACCCGTCTGCCGCAGGGCTATGATACGGAGCTGACCAACAACGGCGCGAATCTTTCGCAGGGGCAGCGGCAGCTGATCGCCATTGCCCGCGCGGCGGTGGCCGATCCGCCGGTCATGATTCTGGATGAAGCGACGTCCTCGATCGATACGCGCACGGAGGCCATTGTGCAGCGCGGCATGGATAAGCTCATGGAGGGCCGCACGGTGTTCGTCATCGCGCACCGCCTGTCCACGGTCATGAATTCCGACGTGATCATGGTGCTCGACCACGGGCGCATCATCGAGCGCGGCAGCCACCAGGAGCTGATCGCCGCAAAGGGCACGTATTATCAGTTGTATACGGGCGCGTTCGAATTGGAATAATCATCTGGCGTTTTTTCCGCATGGCGGCATTGCATATCGCAGGGCACGGATACATCCGTGCCGGCTGTGCCGGAGGCACAGGGCGCAGTGCAGCAACAATTTGCCAATTTAATGCCGCGCTCCGCGCGGTCGGCAAGCATGTATGCTTGCCCTACAGCAAAAAACCGACGCAAGCTGCAAGCCTGCGTCGGTTATTCTTTTTCGTCCTCCACATACCGGATGAGATCTTCCACGCCGCAATGCAGGATGCGGCAGAAATCATCGAGCTTCTGGGTCGTGATACCCTCGCCCTTGCGCATGCGGTCGATGGTCGCACTGCTGATACCGTGCCTGTTGATCAGTGTGTAGGTGCTCTCTCCCTTTTTCTTCAGCGTCTCCCAAAACGGATCGTAAACGATCATTTCCATCACCGTTTTCATGATAAAATAGAGTCGCATACTTGACAATAGTCATAAATATGACTATAATATTATTGATGTGGCATTTCTATTATGAATATCAGGAGGGAAATTATGATTTGTCCGAAGTGTAAAAAAGAGATTGAAGACGCCAAAATCTGCCCGTCGTGCGGCGCGGAGATCGAACCGGAAGAGAATAGCCCGACGGAAGCTGCGGAGTCTGAGAAAGCCCCGGATTCCTCCGTGAATGCCGGTTCCGCTGACAACGGTGCGCAGTCTGCCGCCCTTTACGAGGCGATGAAAAAGGTCGAGGATGACAAGGCGGCAGAAAAGAAAAAGAAGAAGAAAAAGATCGGGATTGGCTGCGGTTCCGCTGTTGCGCTGCTGGTCGTGATCCTCGTCGTGCTGGGCATTGTGAACGGCAAAAAGTCGGACGACACGACGACAGGCAACGAAATCAATATCCAAATCAGCAGGATTGACGGAGAGACTGCGCCGCTCACCACGATTGCGGTGCGCGACCCGGCGGAGGCCATCGCCGAAGCAAAGGCGTGCGCGGAGAAAAAGGACTATGCCGGCGCGATCAAAGCGCTCAAAGGCGTGCAGGGGAACGAAGAAGCCGACGCGCTGCGCAAACAGTATGCTGCGGCGTTTACCAACGCTGCGGATTACGGCTGCTATTGGGAAGAAGATGAAATGTCGGATTATCACTGGGCGTATGCCAACGGGCAGGAAAGCAAAGTGAAGGACGGACAGTTCATGCTCTATATTTCGCAGGAAAAGAAAGACCCCTCAAAGCTCAATTTTCATCTGTTCTCCTCTTTTACCGGGTACAGCGGCTCAACCGAGTGGGTATTTCCCAATGCCGTCCGCATCAAGGGCGACGGAGATCAGACGATTGATTTCAGTTTAAATTTCGGAGATCGTAAAAGCGATATGGATGGCAGGCTGATGATGGAATGGTGCAACTTCTGGATCGAAGACGAGCAGCAGTATGAGGCACTTTGCAATCTCATTACAACGTCAAAGACCGTAACGGTTCGGTTCACCGGCGCCACCTATCATCACGACATAACCCTGACGCAGGCGCAGATCGACGCCGTCAACACGATCCATAATTACGCCACGGTTCTGAAAGAAGCGTACCAATAAGCGCCCTCACGCGTCCCGCGAGGTCGGCAAGCATGTATGCTTGCCCTACAGCAAAAAACCGACGCAAGCTGCTTTGATGCAAGCCTGCGTCGGTGTGTTTTTTATGGTCGGCTTCCGTTACGCTGCGGCGCGGAGATACTTTGCGCTGACCCAGCCGGTCTGGCTCTCATAGGTGACGTACGCCCAGCCGGGCACGGCGTCCGTGACGGTGACGGTCGCGCCCTTCGGGATCTTTGTGACCACGTCCGCGGACTGCTTTGCTTCGGTGCGCATGTTCAGCGGATCGTTTTTGGTGTTGACCGTATAGGTGCCGACGGGCAGGGGTTCGCCGCTGTCGGCGTTTGCCGGGGAGACGTCGATGTTGAAATAGATCGTGGAGGGCTTGAGCTGCTCGCCGTAGCGCTGATACATTTCGCTGACGGTCACGAGCTTGTAGCCCTTGGCAATCAGCGCGGGGATGACCATGCCCGCGAGATCGGCGGAGAAATCGTAAATGTCATGCATGAGCACGATCGCGCCGGGCTCGGCGGAATCCAGCACGAAATCCTTGATTTCCTCCAGCTTGGCGCTGCGCTCGGCATCGGTGCGGTCCTTGTGCGCCTCGTCCTTCCAGCGCCAGTCGTTTGTGTCGATCGACCACTGGATGAACGGCATATCCACCTGATCGAGCACGCCCTTGTAGGCGCCGCCCGGCGCGCGCAGGAGCTTGACGTCATAGCCGGCGATCTCCTTCACGCGGTCGTTGACGTAGCCGACCTGGGTCGCAATGGAGGAAGCGCTGAGCTTTGTGAGCGTCTTGTGATCCTTCGTGTGGTTGCCGATTTCACAGCCGAGCGCGATCTGCCGCTTGACGACCTGAGCGCCCTTCTCGCCCAGGCAGTAGCCGCATACGAAGAACGTGGCCTTCGCGCCGTTCTGCTCGAGGGCGTCCAGGATCCGGTTGGTGGTCGCGGCGTTCGGCCCGTCGTCGAAGGTGAGGGCGATCAGCTTTTCCGTTTTCGGATTTGCGGTCGCGGCCGCGGTTGTGGTCGCGGTCTCCGGCACGGCGGCGGTCAGCGCGTCGGTCGCCTGCGCCGCGTTTTCGCCGCCCGCAGTGGTGGCCGCGGTCAGATCACCGCCCCCGCAGCCGGTCAAGAGCAGCAGCAAAGCCAGCAGCAGGGCCGAAAATGCAAACAGATGACGTTTCATGGCAGGCTCCTTTTGATCCGCGGATCATTGCTTGCGGACGTCGCCGCAGCAGTTTTTATATTTTTTGCCGCTGCCGCAGGGGCAGGGGTCATTCGGGCGGATTTTCTCTTTCTTGCGCACGGTGCGGCCCTTTTCGCTGCCGTCCGAAGCGCCGCTCGCGCCGGTAATCTTCGCGGTTTGCTCGCGTTTGGTGTCCTCGGGTCGGCGGATGACGACCGTCAGGATCAGGCGGGCGGTCTCCTCGCGGATCTCCGCGGTCATGCTGTCGAACATATCCGAGCCGACCTCACGGTAGGCGACCACGGGATCCGTCTGGCCGTAAGCGCGCAGGCCGATGCCGCGGCGCAGCTGATCCATGGCGTCGATGTGATCCATCCAGTAGCGGTCCACCGTGCGCAGCAGGATCATCTTTTCCAGATCGCGCATCACGGGCTCGCCGTTTTCCTGCATGCCGAGCTCCTGCTCACGCGCGTCATAGAGCGCATGGGCGCGCTCGAGCAGGGTCTCGCGGATCTCCTCGCGATCCCTGCAATCGGCAAAGTCGCCGTCCTGCGCGATGCGCCAGCCCTTGAATTTGTCGACCAGACCGTCCAGATTCCAGTCCTTCGCGCCGGCCGAAGCGGAGCAGAACATATCGACCGCCTCGTTGATGCTGCCGTCGATCATGCGCTCGATCACCGGGCGCAGCTCCTCGCCGTTGAGCACCTGATCGCGCTGGGAATAGATCAGCTCTCTCTGGCGGTTCATCACGTCGTCATACTGCAGCACGCTCTTGCGGATGCCGAAGTTGCGGCCCTCGATGTTCTTCTGGGCGCGCTCGATCGTGTTGGTGATCATCTTGGTTTCGATCGGCATATCCTCGGGCGTGTTGAGCGCGGTCATCATGTTGCTCACGCGCTCGCCGCCGAACAGCCGCATCAGATCGTCCTCCAGCGAGAGGAAGAAGCGGCTCTTGCCCGGGTCGCCCTGACGGCCGGAACGGCCGCGCAGCTGGTTGTCGATCCGGCGGGATTCATGCCGCTCGGTGCCGACGATGAACAGGCCGCCGGCCGCGCGCACGCGATCGGCCTCCGGCTCGATCTCCTCGTCGTATTTCTTCTCCAGCGCGGCGTACTGCGCGCGGGCGTTGAGGATTTCTTCATTGTCCGTTTCGGCAAAGCCCGTGGCCTCCGCGATCAGCTCGTCGCTCAGGCCCATGCGGCGCAGCTCCGCCTTGGCGAGATATTCCGCGTTGCCGCCGAGCTTGATATCCGTACCGCGGCCGGCCATGTTCGTGGCGATGGTCACGGCGTTTTCCTTGCCCGCCTGCGCCACGATTTCAGCTTCCTTCTCGTGGTGCTTCGCATTCAGCACGGCGTGCTTGATGCCGCGCTGCTTGAGCAGATGGCTGAGCAGCTCGCTCTTCTCGATGGAAACGGTGCCGACCAGCACGGGCTGCCCCTTGGCGTGCGCCTCCTCGATCGTCTGGATCACGGCGGCGTATTTCGCGCGCTCGGTCTTGTAGACCAGATCGGGCAGATCCTCGCGGATCATCGGCTTGTTCGTCGGGATCTCGATAACGTCCAGACCGTAGATCTGATTGAATTCGTCGCTCTCGGTCATGGCCGTACCGGTCATACCGGCGAGCTTTTTATAAAGACGGAAATAATTCTGGAAGGTGATCGTCGCGAGCGTTTTGCTCTCGTGCTCGACCTGCACGTTCTCCTTCGCCTCGATCGCCTGATGCAGGCCCTCGTTGTAGCGGCGGCCGAGCATGATGCGGCCGGTGAATTCGTCGACGATCAGCACCTGGTTATCCTTGACGACATAATCCACGTCGCGCTTCATGACGCCGTTGGCCTTGATCGCCTGATTGATGTGGTGCTGATAGGTCATGTTTTCGGCGTCCATGAGGTTTTCCAGGTTGAAGAAGGCCTCCGCCTTCGCGATGCCGCTCTTGGTCAGCGTCGCGGTCTTGGCCTTTTCGTCCACGACGTAATCGCAGTCGTCCGCCACCTGGTCCTCGATGTTTTCCTTCTTGTCGGCTTCCTTGATGCGGATGCATTTCAGGCCCTTCGCGAAGCTGTCCGCCATCTTATAAAGGTCGGTCGATTTCTCGCCCCGGCCGGAAATGATCAGCGGAGTGCGCGCCTCATCGATCAGGATGGAGTCCACCTCGTCCACGATCGCGTAGGCGTGGCCGCGCTGCACCTTCTGTTCCTTGTAAACGACCATGTTGTCGCGCAGATAGTCGAAGCCCATCTCGTTGTTGGTGCCGTAGGTGATGTCGGCGTTGTAGGCTTCCTTGCGCTCATCGTTCTCTTTTTCGTGGATGATCAGGCCGACGGTCAGCCCCATGAAGCGGTAGACCTTGCCCATCCACTCGCTGTCGCGGCGGGCCAGATAATCGTTGACCGTCACGATGTGGACGCCCTCGCCGGACAGACCGTTCAGATAGGCCGGCAGAGTGGCCACAAGCGTTTTGCCCTCGCCGGTGCGCATCTCGGCGATCCGGCCCTGATGCAGGATGATGCCGCCGATGATCTGCACGGGGAAGTGCTTCATGCCCAGCACGCGCCACGAGGCCTCGCGGCAGGCGGCGAACGCCTCCGGCAGAAGGTCGTCGAGCGTTTCGCCGTTGGCCAGGCGCTCCCGGAATTCCGGCGTCTTGGCCTGCAGCTCGGCGTCGGTCAGCTTGGAATAAGGCTCCTCCAGCGCCAGCACCTTGTCGCACAGCGGGCGGATGCGCTTGACCTCCTTCGCGGAGTAGTCACCGAAGATTTTTTTCAATAAACCCATGATGTCACCTCAAATGTTTTATTCAAAACAGTTGTAATCTTTGAATTTCTATGTTAAAATAATGTCCATCATCATGCAAAGGAGCGGTCTGAATGGATCAGAGAACCGATTATATCACCTGGGACGAATATTTTATGGGCGTCGCGCTGCTTTCCGCGAAGCGCAGCAAGGATCCCAACACCCAGGTGGGCGCCTGCATCGTCAACCGCCGCAACCAGATCATGTCCGTCGGCTACAACGGCTTCCCGCGCGGCTGCAGCGACGAAGGTTTTCCGTGGGCGCGCGAGAGCGAGGACGCCTACGACACGAAATACCCCTATGTCTGCCACGCGGAGCTGAATGCGATCCTCAACAGCGGCGGCGCCGATCTGGAGGGCTGCCGCATCTACGTTGCCCTGTTCCCCTGCAACGAATGCGCCAAGGCGATCATCCAGAGCGGCATCCGCGAGGTGATTTATCTTTCCGATAAGTATGCGTCCTCCGTCGGCACCCGCGCATCCAAGCGGATGTTTGACAGCGCCGGGGTGACCTATCATGCGCTCACGCTCGAGCGCCCGTCCATCACGATCGATTTCAGCGCGGAAACGGTCTGATCTGCATTATTCGGCAGGGTAGGCGTAGCAGACGCTGCCCGCCGTCGCGCCGTCCGCCGCGAGCGCCCGCGCGCTCATGACGGTGTTGCTGTCGAGCCAGAGGAAATCGGCGGATTCTTCATAGAGCAGCGGCTCCGTGAACACGGCGGCCGCGCCGTCCGTGCGGCAATAGGCGAGCGTCTGCACGACGGTGCTGTTCTCATTCGGCACGCCGGCGAAGGCGATCACCGCTTTTTCGCCGTCCGGGCTGACGGAAAGCGCTGCCGCCTCCGCGCAATCCGGTCCCTTCAGAGTCTTCACTGCGCCGGTCATCAGATCGGTCAGCTGAAGGCTCTTTTTGTTGAGCAGCCAGCGGCCGTCCTGCAGATAATCGGTCTGCCAGTCGCCCTCAAAGGACGTGAGCGTCTGCTCCTTGCCGCCGGCGTTGAGGATGTTGGCAAAGCCGTCGGCCGTTTTGCGCAGATAATGCAGGCCGTTCGCGTCGCTGACGAACCACATGCCGAGGAAATCCTTGACCACGATCTTCGGGCGCAGATTCCCGCTGACCTCCATCACGTCTGTGCGGACGCCGGTTTCGTCATAGGAATAATAGCGGGAGGAGAGGAAGCAGTAGCTGCTGCCCAGATCGCGCAGGTTCTGATCGGTCAGCATCGTCCAGTCCTGCCGGAAGGTGCCGTTCAGGTCGATCAGGCGCGTGTTGTTGGATACATAGGTCGAGGCGCTGCCCTTGGAGAGATTGAAGCTGTAAATTTCCGAATAGGTCTTGTTGACCCGGTAGAGATCGTTCTTGTTGAAATCCGCGAGCAGCAGATGGCCGCTGCCGTAGCCGGCGGGCTTGTTGCAGAGCTTGACGAAAGCAAACGCATAGGCGTCCACGTTTTTGTCCATGTCGCTCGTGAACACGCCGAAGCCGGTGACCTTGCCGTCCCGCTCCACATAGTGCACCGTGACCGGGATGCTTTCGTAGGAGGCGTTCAGCTTGGCCTTGACCGTCTTGGCCGCAAGGGCGCAGGGCGTCATCGCGCCGTTCGCGTAGTCATAGAATTTGACGCTGCCGTCCAGCGCGGCGGTGCAGTAAACGCCGCTCAGATCGGTGGGAAGATAGACCTCGCCGTTCTGCCCGAGCACCTGAACGGCCGCCGTGTAGTCGCTGGCCGCGTAATCATAAACGTGCGGCGTCTTTTCGACCTGCTTCGGCGTATCCGGTCGGGTCACGAAAAAGGCCACGCCCGCGCCGACGGTCAGCACCGCAAGCACGACGGCGAGAATTTTCAGTCCTTTATTCATCAGTCGTCGCCTCCGTTTCAAAGGTCAGCTCCACCGGACAGTGGTCGGAGCCGAAGATTTCCGTGTGGATCTTCGCATCCCGCAGCTGCGGCGCCAGGCGGGCGGAGGCAACGAAATAATCGATCCTCCATCCCACGTTTTTCGCCCGGGCGGAAAAACGGTAGGACCACCAGCTGTAAATATCGGTCTGATCGGGATAGAAATAACGGAAGGTATCAAGGAAGCCGCCGGCCAGCACGGCGGAGAATTTGCCGCGCTCCTCATCGGTGAAGCCGGGGTTGTGATGATTCGTTTTCGGATTTTTCAGGTCGATCTCCTGATGCGCCACGTTCAGGTCGCCGCAGTAAATGACAGGCTTGACGGCGTCCAGCCGCTGAATGTAGGCCAGAAACGCGTCCTCCCACGCCATGCGGTAATCCAGACGCACCAGACCGTCGCGCGCGTTGGGCACATAAACCGTAATGAAATAATAGGTCGGGAATTCCAGCGTGATCACGCGGCCCTCGGTGTCATGCTCCGGGATGCCGATGCCGTAGGCGACGGAAAGCGGTTCCTCTTTGGTGAAGAT
>JAFZNN010000104.1 GCA_017550895.1 Clostridia bacterium | reverse complement strand
GCACGCCGCTGAGCGCACTGCACTGCTGCAGCGTGATCACATCCCAGTCCTCATCCTCCACGGCTTCATGCAGCGCCACGCCCTCCGGCCGGCTGCAGACGGTTTCGCCGGGCAGGTAGACCTCATAGGCATAGGCCTGCTCCTCCCTGCGCCAGTTGTTCCAGTGCCGTTCCAGCGAGCAGCCGCCGATAAAGAGGTTGCACAGCAGAATCTCCTCGCCGTCCGCCTGCAGCAGCTGCGGAAGCAGCGCGTGGGCGTTGGTGGAGAAGCTGTTGCCGATTGATAACACATTCATGCCGTTTCCTCCTTTTTCAGCACCGCAAGGAACCCGGCGCGGTCCGCATCGGTCGTGCGGGCTTCCATCAGCGCGAAATAGAGCGTTACCAAAAAGAGATACGGGAACGGCGCAAAGATGCCGGGATTGACAAAGGACATCAGCTCCAGCCCCAGATAGGAAAGAAACAGCGTCAGATTGAACAAGGTCAGATGCTTTGCCAGCACACGCAGCCGCACCAGCAGCATCCAGCCGTAGGCCGCCGCGCCGACCAGTCCGAAGCTGCCGAGCACCTGCACTGGCGAGCAATGATACCAGCAGAGGGTGTACTTGGCGTTTCTGTGCACATCGCGGTTGCCCAAATAGCCCAGGCCGCGCCCAAAGAGCGGATTCGCCTTGAAATCCGCCAGCCCGCGCGGGAGCAGCTGCAGGCGCGCCGCGTTTTCATGCGGATCGAGCAGCCGTTCGAGCGTATAGCGGAAGGTTTCCAGCAAATAGCGGCGGATCAAAAACACCAGCAGCAGGATGACGACAAGCGTGATCAGCGTCGGCAGCCGGTGCCGGCGGTCGATCACAGCGGAAACGACGATGCACAGCAGCAGCTCCCCCGCGCCGAAGATCATACCGCCGCGCGAGCCGGTGAACAGAATGGCCAGATAGACCAGCAGGCCGACGTAGAACCAGCCGTAGCGCCGGCAGGCGAGGTAAAACGGGAACGGCATGGCCAGCATCAGCAGCGTGGAAGCGTTGTTGCGCCACTGGAAGGGCAGAATCTCGAAGCCGCCCTGCAGTTCATTGCGCCGGTAGCAATACTCCTGCACCAGACAGATGCACAGGAAGAAGATCGTGCAGAGCATCGCCCGGGTCAGCAGCGCCTCATGATCCTCCTTCGGCCGCGCAGTCAGCGCGCCGTGCAGAAACAGATAAAGAAACAGCATGCCGAAGCCGAGCAGAATCGTGTAAAAGATCGGCGTTGCCGAAAAATACTCCGACGGGGTGATAATGCCCAGCCCGCCGAGCGTCACGGCCACCGAAACCGGCAGCAAGCCGAGGAAATAGCGGCCCTTAGAGAGCGGATGGCGGTGGGCGATCAGATAAATCGCAAAGAACACGAAGGTCGGCACCGCGAGATACCAGTGATGCAGAAACTTGCCGAAGGCATGCTTGCAGCGAATGGCAAAGCAGACCGTCAGCATCAGGCCGGGCAGCCCGGTCATCACATCGCCGGTCACGGCGAGCGTCGCGGCGATCACACCGCTGAAGATCATCGTGCCCGCCACCTCCTGCCCGGTGAAAACGAACACGCAGGCCAGCAGCAGCTGCAGCACGGCAAACGGTGCGGAGCGCAGAAACTTTTTGAGCGATTCCAAGAAAGCGCCTCCGATAAACGGCAGCCCGCGCGCGGCGCGCCGCCGGAATTTGATGGCATTACATTCGGATTCATCATATAACAAACAGAAAACAAAGTCAATGAATGTTACAAAATTGTAAGACATTCCATCCTTTCTGCCCGTATTCATCCCCCCGACGCCGCACCGTTTTCCGCGCCTTGCGGGCGAATTATTACAATATTGTGAATTTTCAGAAAAAGGCTTGATTTTTTCCGAAAAAGGGGCTACAATACGAATTAGCACTCGGGGTTCGAGAGTGCTAAAATCGGTCGTACATTATAATATGGAGGTCTTAGATATGAAAATCAAACCGTTGACCGACAGAGTCGTCGTCAAGCTCGTTGAGGTGGAGGAAACCACCAGCAGCGGCATCATCCTTGCCGCCTCCGCGCAGGAGAAACCGCAGATCGCGGAAGTGATCGCGGTCGGCCCCGGCGGCATCGTGGACGGCAAAGAGGTCGAAATGTATGTCAAGGTCGGCGACAGGGTGATCACGAGCAAGTATTCGGGCACCGAGGTCAAGCTGAACAAGGAAGAATATACGATCGTTCGTCAGAGCGATATTCTTGCCGTTGTCGAAGATTAAGATAGGAGGAACGGATCATGGCAAAACAGATTATTTACGGCGAAGAAGCCAGAAAAGCCCTGCAGGCAGGCGTTGACAAGCTTGCAAACACTGTGAAGATCACGCTCGGCCCCAAGGGCAGAAACGTGGTGCTTGACAAGAAATACGGCGCGCCGCTGATCACCAACGACGGCGTTACCATCGCCAAGGAAATCGAGCTGGAGGATGCGTTTGAAAACATGGGCGCGCAGCTCGTCAAGGAAGTTTCCACCAAGACCAACGACGTGGCGGGCGACGGCACCACCACCGCGACCCTGCTTGCGCAGGCGCTCATCCGCGAGGGTATGAAGAATGTGACCGCCGGCGCAAATCCGATGGTCGTCAAGAAGGGCATCGCCAAGGCCGTGGATACGGTCGTGGAAAGCCTGAAAGCGAATTCCAAGCCGGTGTCCGGCTCCAACGACATCGCCCGCATCGGCACGATCTCGTCCGGCGACGAGGAGATCGGCAAATTCATCGCCGACGCGATGGAGAAGGTCTCCGCCGACGGCGTGATCACCGTTGAGGAATCCAAGACCGCGCTGACCGAATCCGAGGTCGTCGAGGGCATGCAGTTTGACCGCGGCTATATTTCCCCCTATATGGTCACCGACGCCGACAAGATGGAAGCCGTCATCGACGACGCGCTGATTCTCATCACCGACAAGAAGATCTCCAATATCCAGGAGATCCTGCCCCTGCTCGAGCAGATCATGCATGCGGGCGGCAAGCTCGTGATTGTGGCCGAGGACGTGGAGGGCGAGGCCCTGTCCACGATCCTGGTCAACAAGCTGCGCGGCGTGTTCACCTGCGTGTGCGTCAAGGCCCCCGGCTTCGGCGACAGGCGCAAGGAAATGCTGCAGGATATCGCGATCCTGACCGGCGGCGAGGTCATCACCTCCGATCTCGGTCTGGAGCTCAAGGACACGCAGCTCGCCCAGCTCGGCCGCGCGCGTCAGGTCAAGATCTCCAAGGAAAACACGATCATCGTGGACGGCGCCGGCGACAAGGCCGACATCGCCTCCCGCGTGGCGCAGATCCGGCTGCAGATCGAAAACACGACCTCCGATTTCGATCGTGAGAAGCTGCAGGAGCGTCTGGCGAAGCTCGCCGGCGGCGTGGCAGTGATCAAGGTCGGCGCTGCGACCGAGACCGAAATGAAGGAAAAGAAGCTGCGCATCGAGGATGCGCTGGCCGCAACGAAGGCCGCCGTCGAGGAAGGCTGCGTTGCAGGCGGCGGCGTCGCGCTGCTCAATGCGGTTGCGTGCGTGGATGCGATGCTTGAAGGCTGCGAGGACGCCGACGAAAAGACCGGCATCAAGATCGTGCGCAAGGCGCTCGAGGAGCCCGTGCGTCAGATCGCCGCAAACGCGGGCCTGGAAGGCTCCGTGATCGTCAACGCGATCCTGTCCTCCGGCAAAAACGGCTACGGCTACGACTTCGCGAAGGATCTCTATTGCGACATGGCCGAGGCGGGCATTCTCGATCCCACCAAGGTGACCCGTTCCGCGCTGCAGAACGCGGCTTCCGTGGCGGCGATGGTACTCACGACCGAGAGCCTTGTGACCGACAAGCCCGATCCGGCGGCGGATGCGGCTGCGAACGCAGCGGCGATGGCAGCCCAGGGCGGCGGCATGTATTAATCCGATTTCACATTTCAAAGCGCGCTGCGGGCTCCATCCTGCAGCGCGCTTTTTTCAATGCGGAAGGAAGAAGGAGAAAGACGGAATGTCGGGTGAGAAAACGCATCCCGCACAAAACCATCGGCAACGCGGCAGCGGAAAACATTCTCGTCACCGCTAACGGCATCCCTCATCTAACATCTAATATCTAATATCTAACATCTAATTTGACAGCCGGCGGTTTCACTGCTATAATAAAAACAAATCGACGATCGGAGCTGAGCGTATGACGAAGGAAAGAAGAAAACAGTTCGCCCGGGAATTCGGCAAGCACACGCTGGATGCCGACGCGCGCGCAAAGGCGGAGGGCGCATTCATCGATCTGCCGAGCGGCAACACGCATTATGAACTGCGCGGCGAAGGAGAACTCTGCGTGCTTGTGCACGGCTATGCCGTGCCGTATTTCCTCTATGACAAGGTGGCAGACGCGCTGGTGGAAAACGGCTATTGGGTCCTGCGCTACGATCTGCTCGGCCGGGGCCTTTCCGAACGTGTCCGGCGCAGATATACGCCCGCGCTGTTCGCAAGGCAGCTGGGGGAACTGCTCGACGCGCTGGCCGGCGATGAAAAAGTGAATCTTTTCGCGACCTCCATGGGCGGTCCGGTCGTCACGGCCTTCTGTGCCGCACATCCCGAGCGCGTGAACAAGCTCATTTTCTACGCGCCTGCTGGCATGGACACCTTCAAGCCGCCCTTCTACATGTATCTGACCGCCTGCCCGCTGATCGGCGACATCCTGTTTGCCGTGTGCGGCGACAAGATCCTGTTCAAGAACTGCGCGCGCGAGATCAAGCTCCCGCAGGACGAGGTCGACGCCTATCTCGAAAAGCTGGCGGTCTCCCTCAACTATAAAGGCTTCTGCAGATGCGCGCTCTCCAGCCTCAGAAATACGATCCTCAAAACGAAAAAAGCCACCGGCTTCTTCAAGGAAACCGCGGCGCAGGGCATCCCCACCCTCTGCCTCTGGGGCACGGCCGACATCACCATGCCGTTTTATATGTCCGAGCGTTTCCGCGAGGTGATGCCGCAGGCGGAATTCCACGCGCTCGAGGGCGCCGGCCATATTTTCATCTATGACGAGATCGAAAACACCATGCAGTACACGCTGCCGTTTCTGGCCGAAGACTGATTGGAAAACCGCATAGTAAAGACGCCGGTATTCCGTTGAGGAGCGACCGGCGTCTTTTTCTGTTTGTTGTCTGCATTGCGGCAAAAAAACAGGCGCGCCGCAGGCGTTTGCCGCAGCGCGTCCGAGCGGATTGCATTCTGATTATGCCAGACGGGTGATGTACTGGCAATAGACGTAAAGATTCTGAATTTTTTTGGCCTCGGTGTTGTACTTCGTTTCGATCACGGGCTGTGTTTCGGAAAACGTCGCAAGCACTTTAAAAACAATGGCGTCCTGCCCCGCGCGCATATCCGTGATGGTCTTGAAGGGATAATGCCGGCCCTGCACGCCCAGATAATCAAACACGATCTGCTCCAGCGGATCGCCGGAGAAGCAGCGCAGCACCTCTGATTCCTCATACATCTCGACGATGGCCTTCGCCTCCACAAAAGACAGAGAGCTGATTTTGAATTCACCGTCATTGAGCACGGTGCTCATGGATGCATTGTCTAAAAGCAGCAGCGGAAGTTGAGATTTTTCCATGGAACTGCCTCCTTTCAGGAAATAAAGTCCTCTCGTTCATTATTATCTATGATTTTCCGGCCGTTGTCAATAGGTTTTTCAGTTTTTCTTTTTTGCGCGCACAACAAGAAAAAAGGGCAGCCGTTCGGCTGCCCTCATGTGCGTTGGATGAAATTACTCCTCGATGTCGATAACGACGCCGGAGCCGACGGTTCTGCCGCCCTCACGAATAGCGAAACGAAGACCCTTTTCAATCGCGATCGGGGTGATCAGCTCAACCTTCATGTCGACGTTGTCGCCGGGCATGCACATCTCGGTGCCTTCGGGCAGAGTGATGACGCCGGTCACGTCGGTGGTGCGGAAATAGAACTGCGGACGATAGTTGTTGAAGAACGGGGTATGACGGCCGCCTTCTTCCTTGGTCAGGACGTACACCTGGCCGGTGAACTTGGTGTGGGGATGAATGGAGCCGGGCTTCGCAAGCACCTGGCCGCGTTCGATCTCGGTTCTCTGCACACCGCGAAGCAGCGCGCCGATGTTGTCGCCGGCCTCGGCATAGTCGAGGATCTTGCGGAACATTTCGATACCGGTCACAACGGTCTTTCTCTTCTCATCCTTGAGGCCGACGATTTCGACTTCCTCAGAGGTACGCAGCTGGCCGCGCTCCACTCTGCCGGTGGCGACGGTACCACGACCGGTGATCGTGAACACGTCTTCAACAGGCATCAGGAAGGGCAGGTCGGCCTTGCGCTCGGGGGTCGGGATATAATCGTCGACAGCATCCATGAGCTCCCAGATGGACTTCAGAACGTCCGCATCGGGATCATTGCCTTCATAGTTGAGGGCCTGCAGCGCGGAACCCTGAATGATCGGCGCATCCTCGTCGAATTCATACTCGGCAAGGGTCTCACGGATTTCCATCTCGACGAGCTCGAGCAGTTCGGGAT
>JAFZNN010000103.1 GCA_017550895.1 Clostridia bacterium | reverse complement strand
GCGCCGGTGCAGCGCACGCCCAGGCCGGGGCCGGGGAACGGCTGACGGTAGACCATGCCGTCCGGCAGGCCGAGCGCCTTGCCGACCACGCGGACCTCATCCTTGAACAGGAGCTTGATCGGCTCCACAAGACCTTCAAAGTGGATATCCTCCGGCAGGCCGCCGACGTTGTGATGCGCCTTGACCGGGCCGCTTTCGAGAATGTCGGGGTAGATCGTGCCCTGCGCAAGGAACTCGACGCCGTCGAGCTTGCGGGCTTCCTCCTCGAACACGCGGATGAAGTCCTCGCCGATGATCTTGCGCTTCTGCTCCGGCTCGGCAACGCCGGCCAGCTTATCCAGGAAGCGATCTACCGCGTCCACATAGATCAGGTTGGCGTCCATCTGGTTGCGGAAGACTTCGATCACCTGCTCGGATTCGCCCTTGCGCAGCAGGCCGTGGTTGACGTGCACGCAGACGAGCTGCTTGCCGATTGCCTTGATCAGCAGCGCGGCGACGACAGAGGAATCCACGCCGCCGGAGAGCGCGAGCAGGACGCGTTTGTCGCCGATCTGCGCCTTGAGTGCGGCGATCTGCTCGGCGATGAAAGCTTCGGCCAGCGCGGGGGTGTTGATGCGCGCCATGGAATCGGGTCGTTTGTTCGTATCCATTCTTGTTTACCTCCTCAATCTATGCTCAGTTTGTATAGTTGTCAAAATAGCCCTGCACGAGCACAACCGGCGTGCCCTTGTCGCCGGAGCCGCTGGTCAGGTCGCACAGCGAGCCGATCAGATCCGGGAACCGGCGGGGCGTGGTGCCCTGTGCGGCCATGTTGCCGACCAGGCTGCCGGATTTTTCGGTGATGCGTTTGGAAATCGCCGCTTTCAGCGCGTCGCCGCTCAGATCCTTGAAATCATTATCTGCCAGATACTTGAGCTTGAGCTCGTTCGGCGTGCCGTTCAGACCGGCGGTGAAGGCGGGGGAGACGACGGGGTCCGCCAGCTCCCAGATCTTGCCCTGCGGATCCTTGAAGGCGCCGTCGCCGTAGACCATGACCTCCATCTGCTTGCCGGTCGCCGCCTGCAGCAGCGCCTGCGTGCGCAGGACGAAGGCCTCGCAGTCGCGCGGGAAGAGCTTCACGCGGTCCTCGGTCGATTTGTTGGAGCCGAGCAGGCCGTAGGCTTCGTTGTAGCCGCTGCCGTCCACGGGCGCGTCCAGGATGTCGTCCAGCCCGCAGACGATCTTTGCGCCGGCCGCCTTGAGCAGCCGCTTGGTGCGCGCGCGGGTGTGAATATCGCAGGTCAGCACGCAGTCGGTATAGGTAAGGATGCTTTTTGCCTGATTGGCGAAGAGGATCTCCACCTCAGCGCCGGCCTCGCGGATGATCTGCGCGTAATAGTCCACATAATCAACGCCCGTGAATTCATGCTTGTTTTCGCCGAAAAGCGCGCGGTACTGCGCGAGGGTGAGCACGTCGCTGTAGGGGTTGACGCCAGCTTCATCCAGCTGATCGAGGGTGATCAGATGGTTGCCGACCTCGTCGCTCGGGTAGCTGAGCATGAGCACGATCTTTTTCGCGCCCATGGCGATGCCGCGCAGGCAGATCGCAAAGCGGTTGCGCGAGAGGATCGGGAAGATCACGCCGATGGTCCCGCCGCCGAGCTTGGCCTTCACATCCTTGGCGATGGCATCGATCCCGGCATAGTTGCCCTGACTGCGCGCAACGATGGATTCCGTGACGGCGACCACGTCTTTGTCGCGCAGCGCAAAGCCGTCAATGGCGGCAGCCTCGGTCACGCTCGTGCAGACGATCTGCGCCAGGTCGTCGCCCTCGCGGATGATCGGGCAGCGAATGCCTCTGGATACGGTGCCGGTTCTTCTTTCCATAAACATACATCCCTTTCGTGCGGCAAAAGCCGCAACAGTCTGCCGCCCCCGGCGGCGAAAAATGAATACAAAATATTTTAGCATAGTTTTCGTTATAAATCAAGAAAAACTGTCCGCCGCCGACCGCTTTTTTTGTCGGATGCCGGCGGGTTTTCTCGCCGGGTCTGCTTGACAAGTCCCAGAAAACCGGTATAATAGTATTATCCATTCTGTCCGGGAGGGATGCCTGTTGAAAAAACTCAAGCAAGCGCTGCAAACGCCCTGGGCGGCCTACACCTTTGCCGCCTGCTGCGCCGTGCTGCTCTATATGCTGCTCAGCAATATTTCCGGGATCGGGCAGTGGCTGTCCGGCGCATGGAAGCTGATCTCGCCGATCGTGATCGGCATCGCCATCGCCTATCTGCTGGATCCGGTGGCAGCCTTTTTTCAGAAGAAGGTGTTTTACGCAATCAAAAAGGAATCCGCGCGGCATACCGCCGCGGTGCTGACCACGGTGATCTGCCTGGTGCTTGTGCTGGCGGTGCTGCTCGTGGCGCTGGTGCCTTCGCTGATCAAAAGCATCTCGAAGCTGATTTCCAGCTGGGACGTCTACACGCAGAAGCTCCAGCAGCTCGTGGATCGTCTGATCGGTTTTGCGCAGAAACATCATCTGCCCGTGGATCCGAACAACCTCTCCAATCTGCTTGAAAGAGCGATGAGCAAGCTCTTTGCAACGATCAAGAATAATGTGCAGCCGATCCTGTCCGTCGTCGGCGGCGTTGGCTCGAGCGTGCTCAATTTCTTGGTCGGCGTGCTGTTCGGCGTCTGCTTCATGTTCGCCAAAAAGAATCTGCTGAACGTCGTGGCAAAGCTGCGCGCCGCCACGCTCCCGCAGGAGCAGCTCGAGCGCAACAACGCGCTCTGGCGCCGCTGCCACGTGGTGTTTGTGCGCTACATCGGCTGCACGCTGGTGGATGCGCTGATCATCGGGATCGGCACGCTGGTTTTCACACTCGTGATGCAGATGCCCTATGCGCCGCTGATCGCGGCCGTGGTGGGCATCACCAACATCATCCCGACCTTCGGCCCGCTGATCGGCGGGGCCATCGGCATATTCTTCCTGATCCTGGACAAGCCGCTCAACGCGCTGCTGTTTCTCATCTTTATCTGCGTCTGGCAGGGCGTGGACGGCATGATCATCAAGCCGCGTCTGTTCAGCGGTTCCCTGGGGATCCCCGCCGTCTGGACGTTGGTGCTGATCATCCTCGGCGGCAAGGCGGCCGGCGTGCTGGGCATTCTGTTTGCCATTCCCGTGGCGGCCATCTGCGTGATCCTGTATAATGAAACGGTTGCGCCGCGGCTCGAGCGCCGCATCGCAAAGATCAACGCTGCGCCGGAGGACGCGCAGGCGGCGTTGGCAGACCCGCCGGATCCTTCGGAGCCCCCGGCGTCCGCGCCGGAAGCATAAACCGCATCGCCCGTCCGCTGCCCTGCTGCGGACGGGTTTTTTGTCTGCAGATTTGCCAAAGTTTTCGGGTGCGGTTCTTCGAATCCGGAAATACCTTGTTCATATTCGACGAAAACGGCTTGCGCGGATTGTGCAGGATGCCGAAAAGCGTGGATGCAGGCGCAAACTTCATGGCGCATCCTGCCAAATGCGAACCAGCCGAATTTTGTGCAAATCAAACAAAACGGCAAATGGGAATTTGTGCATTTTGACTTGACATTTCGCGGAAAATGCATATAATAGGGGTAACAACGGCGAACGGCAAACAAAACAATCCGCCGTGCCGTAAGGAGGTAATCTTATGATGAGTTACTACACCGCGAAACAGGAACTGGAGCAGCAGCTGATCCGGGAACTCGGAGAAGAGAAGTTTTCACTGAAAAAGGTTCTGAAAATGATTGAGCTGTCCTCGCTGCTTTCCGAGTGAGGCGCCCGACCCGCGCACATGTCGCCGCAAGGCGAATTCATATAGCTGCGGCAAAGCCGCACAGTCTGACTGTTTCCCCCCGACCGGATGGCCGGGGGTTTTCTTTTTCGCCGCCTTGACATTCCGCCGGAAACGTGGTATACTGCCCTTGCAAACCTGACATTAAGGGCAACCTGCGTGAAAGGGGCGGCAAGCATACGGATCGATCACAGCTGCGCCCTTTTCGGGGTGCGGCTTTTTTGTTGGAAACAAAGGAGGCATTCAGATGGCAAGCAGAGTGGCAGTGATGGCGATCGTGGTGGATGACACGGCGGCAGTGGAGGGGCTCAACGCCCTGCTGCACGACTACGCCGATGTGATCATCGGCCGCATGGGCATCCCCTATAAGAAACGCGGCGTGAGCATCCTTTCCGTGGCGATCGACGCCCCGCAGGATGTGACGGCTGCCCTGGCCGGCAAGCTCGGCAATCTGCAGGGCGTGAGCGTGAAAACGGCCTACTCCAATGTGATTTATGATGAAAAATGAGGCGCTGATCGATCGCCTGGCGCAAACGCATACGCTGACGCTTGCGGAGTATGAAGCGCTCGTTGCCGGGCAAACGCCGGAACTGGCCGCCTATGCCGCGCAGCGGGCGGATACGCTGCGCCGCGCGGTCTACGGGACGGAGGTTTATGTGCGCGGCCTGATTGAGGTGAGCAGCGTCTGCCGCAACGATTGCTATTATTGCGGCCTGCGGCGCTCCAACGCCGCGTGCGAACGCTACACGCTGACCGACGCGCAGATTCTGGATTGCTGCGAAGCCGGCTACAGCTACGGCTTTCGCACCTTCGTGCTGCAGGGCGGGGAGGGCGTGCTCTCCGCGCACCGCGTCTGCGCGCTGGTGCGCGAGATCAAGACGCGCAGGCCGGACTGCGCGGTCACCCTCTCGCTCGGCGAATATCCGACCGCCGATTACGCCGCCATGCGGGCGGCGGGCGCGGACCGTTATCTGCTGCGGCACGAAACCGCGGATCCTGCGCATTACGCGCGGCTGCATCCGGTGGGCATGTCGTTCGAGAACCGGATGCGCTGCCTGCGGGATCTCAAGGCACTCGGCTTCCAGACCGGCTGCGGCTTCATGGTCGGCAGCCCCGGGCAGACGCCGCAGACGCTGGCGCAGGATCTGAAATTTGTGGAAACCTTTCAGCCGGCCATGTGCGGCATCGGGCCGTTCCTGCCGCAGAAGGATACGCCCTTCGGCAAGGAACCGCCGGGCACGGCGGAGCAGACGCTCTATCTGCTTTCGCTGCTGCAGCTGATCCGGCCGAATCTGCTCCTGCCCGCGACCACGGCGCTGGGCACCGCGGCGCAGGACGGCAGGGAGCGCGGCATTCTGGCCGGCGCGAATGTAGTGATGCCGAATCTCTCGCCGGTCGAGGTGCGGAAAAAATACGCGCTCTATGACGGCAAGATCTGCACCGGCGAGGAATCCGCGCAGTGCCGCGACTGCCTGGCGCGGCGCATGGAAGCGATCGGCTTCCGGATCGTCACGGCGCGCGGCGATATCAAAGAGGTATAAATAATTAGGATATAATATAGAAAAAGCGAGGTAACAGTGATGGCAAACTATGATCCCAAATCTCTGCGCGCGGAGGAATTCATCAACCATGAGGAAATCCTCGAAACCCTGCGCTACGCGGAGGAAAACAAGCGGAACCTGCCGCTGATCAACAGCATTCTTGAGAAGGCGCGCCCCGTGAAGCAGGGCAACGGCGTGGTCTGCAAGGGGCTGACCCACCGCGAGGCCGCGGTGCTGCTTGCCTGCGACATCCCGGAGAAGATCGAGGAAATGTTTCAGCTGGCAAAGGAAATCAAGCTGGCGTATTACGGCAACCGCATCGTGATGTTCGCGCCGCTCTATCTTTCCAATTATTGCGTCAACGGCTGCGTTTACTGCCCCTATCACATGAAAAACAAGCATATCGCGCGCAAGAAGCTCTCGCAGGAGGAGATCCGCGCCGAGGTGATCGCGCTGCAGGATATGGGCCACAAGCGGCTGGCCATCGAGGCGGGCGAGGACCCGCGCAACAACCCGATCGAATACATTCTCGAGAGCATTCAGACGATCTATTCCGTGCATCACAAAAACGGCGATATCCGCCGCGTGAACGTCAACATCGCCGCGACCACCGTGGAGAATTACCGCAGGCTCAAGGAGGCCGGCATCGGCACCTATATCCTGTTCCAGGAGACCTATCATAAGCAGAGCTATCTGGCGCTGCATCCGACCGGCCCGAAGCATGATTACGACTATCACACCGAGGCGATGGACCGCGCCATGGAGGGCGGCATCGACGACGTCGGCCTGGGCGTGCTGTTCGGCCTGGAGGGCTATCAGTATGAATTCGCCGGTCTGCTCATGCATGCGGAGCATCTGGAGGCCGTGCACGGCGTGGGCCCGCATACGATCAGTGTGCCGCGCGTCAAGCACGCGGACGATATCGACCCCGACGTATTTGACAACAGCCTGTCCGACGAGTTGTTCAAGAAGATCATTGCCTGCATCCGCATCGCCGTGCCCTATACCGGCATGATCATTTCCACGCGTGAGAGCGAGCAGGTGCGCGGCGCGGTGCTCGAGCTCGGCATCTCGCAGATCAGCGGCGCTTCCCGCACCTCCGTGGGCGGCTACACCGAGGAGGAACGCCCCCACGATTCCGAGCAGTTCGACGTTTCCGATCAGCGCACGCTGGACGAGGTCGTCAACTGGCTGATGCAGAACGGCCACATTCCCTCCTTCTGCACCGCCTGCTACCGCGAAGGACGCACGGGCGACCGCTTCATGAGCCTGTGCAAGAGCGGGCAGATCCTCAATTGCTGCCATCCGAACGCGCTCATGACGCTGACGGAATATCTGATCGACTACGCGAGCGAGGAAACGCGCGCGCGCGGCTTTGCGATGATCGAAGAAGAGCTCGAAAAGATCCCGCACGAAAAGGTGCGCGCGATCGCGCGGCAGAATATTGAGGATATCAAGCATTCCAATCGCCGCGACTTCCGCTTTTAACGCCATGGGACTGCAGGAACAGAGTTCCGGCGAGCGGCTGCACATCGGCTTTTTCGGCCTGCGCAACGTCGGCAAGTCGAGCCTGGTCAACGCCGTGACGGGGCAGCGGCTGTCGCTGGTTTCCGAGGTGAAGGGCACGACGACCGACCCGGTCAGAAAGGCGATGGAGCTGCTGCCGCTCGGCCCGGTGGTCATCATTGACACGCCCGGCCTGGATGACGAAGGCGCGCTCGGCGCGCAGCGCGTGGAACGCGCAAAGGAGATGCTGCGCACGGCGGATGCGGCTGTGCTTGTCACGGACGCGACCCGCGCCCTGCTGCCGGCGGAGGAAGCGCTGCTCGCGCAGGTGCGCGCGCTGGGGATCCCCTATGTGATCGCCATGAACAAGGCGGATCTGCTCACAGAGCTGCCGCCCGCGGCGCCGCAGACGCGCTATGTCAGCGCAAAAACCGGCGACGGCGTCTTCGCGCTGAAGGAGGCGATCGCAGCCGCCGTGCAGGCAGGCGCGGAAAAGGAACGCGGCCTGCTGGACGGACTGGTGACGGCGGGGCAGACGGTTGTGCTCGTCACGCCGATCGATTCCGCCGCGCCGAAGGGCCGGCTGATCCTGCCGCAGCAGCAGACGCTGCGCGCGCTGCTCGATCTCGGCGCGGCCGCGCTGGTCACGCGCGAAACGGAGCTTGCGCAGACGCTCGCGCTGCTCAAGGCGCCGCCCGATCTGGTCATCACCGATTCGCAGGCGTTCAAAACGGTCGCGGCCATTGTGCCGGAAACGGTGCCGCTGACCTCGTTTTCGATCCTGTTCGCGCGGTACAAAGGCGATTTCGCCCGGCTGCTGCGCGGCGTCGCGGCGCTCGATACGCTGCGGGACGGCGATACCGTGCTGATCTCCGAGGGCTGCACCCATCACCGCCAGTGCGGCGATATCGGCACGGAAAAGCTGCCGGCCTGGGTGCGCGCCTATACCGGAAAGCAGCTGCAGTTCGCGTTCACGTCCGGCGGCGAGTTCCCGGCGGATCCCGCGCCCTATGCGCTGGTGATCCATTGCGGCGCCTGCATGCTCACGCCCCGCGCCTTGCAGACGCGGCTGGCGGCGGCGCAGGCAGCCGGCGTGCCGATGACGAATTACGGCACGGCGATCGCGAAGATGAACGGCATCCTCGAGCGCGCCACGGCGATGCTGCCGGAGGCGAAAACAGAATAAAAAAACAGAGCCTGCAAGTGCAAATGCCGCTTGCAGGCTCTGTCTAATATGAATGGTATTTCATCAGGCGGGAATGTATTCGAAGGTGAAGCAATGGGATTTCAGACGGTACCCAAGCAGGTTGCTGCGGAAGGTGTCGCCGCGCATCTGCTT
>JAFZNN010000102.1 GCA_017550895.1 Clostridia bacterium | reverse complement strand
CTCCTTTTCCAGATCGATGCGCGGGAAGATGATCTCGCCCTTCTGCACCGTATAGGTCGCCTCTTTGCCGAACACGCCGCTCTCCGCCCAGTCGCTCTCCGGCGCGAGGCCGAGCTGCGCGCGGATCTTCACCGCCGTTTCGGGCATAAACAGCGCGATCAGCACCGAAATGATGCGGATGCTCTCACACAGATGATACATCACATCCGCCAGGCGCGGCGCCTGCGCCGGATCCTTCGCCAGCAGCCAGGGCGCGGTTTCGTCAATATACTTGTTGGTACGCGAGACGAACTTCCAGATCTCCGTGAGCGCAACAGAGAAATTCAGCTGATCCAGATTCGCCTCGGCCTGCGCCTTCGCCTGCGCGGCGGCAGCCTCCAGCGCGTCGTCAAATTCGCCGGCTGCGCGGTCCGCGGGAATCGTGCCGCCGAAATATTTCTCGACCATCGCGACGGTCCGGGAAACGAGGTTGCCCAGATCGTTGGCAAGATCGGAATTGATGCGGTTGATCAGGTTTTCGTTGGAGAAAACGCCGTCGGAGCCGAACGCGATCTCGCGCAGGAGATAATAGCGCAGCGCGTCCACGCCGTAGCGCTCCGCGAGGATGACGGGATCGACGACGTTGCCCTTCGATTTGCTCATCTTGCCGCCCTCGAGCAGCACCCAGCCGTGGCCGTAGACCTTCTCCGGCAGCGGCTCTTCGAGGGACATCAGGAACGCCGGCCAGTAGATGGTGTGGAAACGGATGATATCCTTGCCGATCAGATGCACGTCCGCCGGCCAGAATTTGCGGTAGAGGCTGTCGTCCTCGCTGCCGAAGCCGAGCGCCGTGATATAGTTGGTCAGCGCGTCGAGCCAGACATAGATCACATGCTCCGGCTCCACGGGCACGGGGATGCCCCATTTGAAGGAGGAGCGGGAAACGCAGAGATCCTGCAGGCCGGGCTTGATGAAGTTGTTGATCATCTCGTTCTGCCGGCTCTGCGGCTCGATGAAGCCGGGATGGCTTTCATAATACTCGACAAGCCGGTCCGCATAGTTGGAAAGGCGGAAGAAATACGCTTCCTCGCGCGCGGGATTCACAGGGCGGCCGCAATCGGGGCAGATGCCGCCGACCGCCTGCGTTTCGGTCCAGAAGGATTCGCAGGGCTTGCAGTAAAGGCCTTCATAATAGCCTTTATAGATATCGCCCTTGTCGTACATTTTCTGAAAGATCTTCTGCACGGCCTTTTCGTGATAGCCGTCGGTCGTGCGGATGAATTTATCGTTGCTGATATTCATCAGCTTCCAGAGGTCCTTGATGCCCGCGACGATCTGATCGACGTATTCCTTCGGCGTCAGACCGGCGGCCTTCGCCTTGTCCTCGATCTTCTGGCCGTGCTCGTCCGTGCCGGTGAGGAAAAAGGTCTCAAAGCCCTGCGCGCGCTTGTAACGCGCCGCGGCGTCCGCCGCAACGGTGGAATAGGTGTGGCCGATGTGCAGCTTATCCGAGGGATAATAAATCGGCGTCGTAATATAATAGGTCTTTTTATTCTCCATGGAATCTACCTCCAATGATTTATGATAACAGGGATGCGGCTGCGGGGTCGAGGAACACCAGCACATCCGGATGCGTCTGCAGCGCGGACGCCGGACACTGCGGGGTCACCGGCCCCTCCAGCATGGCCTTGACGGCCGCCGCCTTGCTTTCGCCTGTGGCAATCATGATCAGCTGCCGCGCGCGCAGGATCAGGCCGACGCCCATCGTGATCGCATACCGGGGCATGGGCACGTCGTCAAAATACCCGGCGTTCGCGATCCGCGTGCTCTCGCTGAGCGCCACGCGGAAGCTCTCCTGCGAGAAGGCGTCCGCCGGCTCGTTGAAGGCGATGTGGCCGTTGCGGCCGATGCCCAGCAGCTGCAGGTCGATGCCGCCCGCCGCCTCGATCGCCGCCGTGTAGCGCACGCTTTCCGCCGCCGGATCGACGTTGCCGTCGAGGAACCCGATGTTGGCGGGATCCATGTCGACGCGGGAGAACAGCTGCGCCTGCATGAAGGAGTAGAAGCTGTTTTTATGCGTTTTCGGCAGATCGCAGTATTCATCCAGATTGAAGGTCCGCACATTGCGGAAGGAGACCGCGCCCTGCACATAGGCCGCCGCGAGCGCGTCATAGGTCGGCACGGGGGTCGCGCCGGTGGCGAGGCCGAGCACGCAGTCCGGCTTTTCCCGGATCCTGTCGCAGATCAGGCCGCAGACCGCGCTGCCGATCGCCGTTTTGTTGTCAAGAATCTGCACGTTCATGGTTTTGCCCTTCTGTCGTTAAACGATGATTTCCTTTCCAGACGCGGAAGAATCATAGATCGCCTGCATCAGCTTGGAGGTCTCCACGGCATAATCGATATACTGCCGGTTGTGCTCGCCCGTGCCGATGCAGCGCAGGAAATCACGGATCTCGTTTTCATACATATCCGTCGTGCGGCAGTTGACCTTGGTTTCGGTCAGCATGCCGTTCTTGGTGCTCCACATGCGAAAGTCGCCGCAGTAATTCAGGCGGATGCCCGCCTTGTCGCCGAGGAAATCAATATAGGTTTCACTCACGCCGATATTCTGCGCCCAGGCGCCGTTGAAGGTGATCATCGGGCCGCTCGTGCGCACAAAACCGGTCACGCTGTCGTCCACGTCGTAGGTGCCGTTCTCCACGTCGGAGGTCTCCTCCGCCCACATGCCGGTGTAGACGAAATTCTTCATGTCGACGCCCAGCTTGCTGAACGCCGCGCCGGACGCGGTTTTCACCTGCGGATCGCCGCAGCAGAACAGAATCAGGTCGAGATAGTGCACGCCCCAGTCGATCAGCGCGCCGCCGCCGGAGGCCGCAAAGGTGGTGAAATCGCCGCCGAGGCCGGGGATCGAACGGTGCGCGCGGAAGGAGGCGTAAACGTGATAGACCTCGCCCAGTTCGCCCGCCGCGATCAGTTCGCGGATTTTTTCCACATAGGTGTTGAAGCGGTTGCACACGCCGATATTCAGCAGCTTGCCGCTCTCATGCGCGGCCTTCTGCATTGCGAGCGCCTCGCTGAGGATGCGCGCCGCCGGTTTTTCGCACATGACGTGCTTGCCCGCGCGCAGGAAATCGATCGCGATGATCGAATGGAAATCGTTGTGGGTGCACACGGAAACGGCGTCCAGCTCCGGATCGTTGAGGAAATCGTGATAATCGACCACGGCCTTGCCGCAGCCGTATTTTTCGACGCAGGCCTGCGCCTTCTCGGGGATCAGGTCGCAGAAATACTTGATTTCCGCCATGCCGCTCTTGAGATAGGCCGGGATGTGCGCGCAGTTGGCGATGTTGCCGCAGCCGATGATCGCCACTTTGTATTTCTTCATAAGGACACCTCCGCAAATATCTTTGTAATTATGATTTATCATAGTACAAAATGAAGAAAAAGTAAAGGTTAATTTGGGAAAAATCTTGAAAAACGCGCCATTGTCTGTTATGATATGGACAGAATCCATGAACTGGAGGGAGAATCTATGGGCAGATTTCCGATCGGCGTGATCATCGACAGTTTCCGGGTACCGATTCCCGAAGCAGTCAAAAAGGCGGCGGCCGTCGGCGCGCAGGGCATTCAGGTCTATGCCACGCGCGGCGAAATGGCGCCGGAAAACATGACAGCGCAGAAAATCAGCGATTTCAAAGCGCTCGTGGCCGACAACGGCCTTGTGATCTCCGCGCTCTGCGGCGATCTGGGCGGCGGCTTCGGCAACGCGGAGGAAAACCCCGCGCGCATCGAAAAATCCAAGCGCATCATCGACCTTGCGAAGGAGCTCGGCACAAACGTCGTCACGACGCACATCGGCGTGGTGCCACAGGAAAAATCGAACCCGCGCTACGGCGTGATGCAGGAGGCCTGCTTCGAGCTG
>JAFZNN010000101.1 GCA_017550895.1 Clostridia bacterium | reverse complement strand
GGCGCTCGACCGCAACGATGAAATGAGCGGCGATTCGTTTGACTATTACGATGTGGACTTATCCGCCTTCGCCGGTCAGACGGCGACGTTGTCCATCGTAGGCACGGACGGGGCTACGGTCTTCGCGCAGCACGCGCTGATTGTCGCTTCCCGGCCTTCGGAAGAGCTGAGTGAAGAGGCCACGGAGGAGCCGTCCGAAGAGGTTACGCAGGAACCGAGCATGGAACCTGTGCCTACGCCGTCTCCGGAGCCTACGCCGTCTCCGGAACCCACGCCCACGCCGCAGCCCACGCCGGAGCCCATTGGGTACGGCGCCCTGAAGCTGTATCTCCAGCAGGGCGAAAACGTGGAAGAGCTCGCCGGAGAGCCGCTGGCGCTGCAGCCGGGCTCCTATTCGCTGGTGCTCGAGTGCGCGGCGCAGATTCCAGAGGGATGGAGCGAGGATGAAATCGCCGCGGACGCCGTGGAGTACTGGCGCGACGTAACGCTCAGGGTGGATGACAAGGTTTATTCCGTCTCGGACATGAAAAACGATCCCTCCGGCCATTACCGGCGCGTCATGGATTTCACGGTGGGCTATGGCCGCAAATACGCGATGGAGCTGACGAAGAGCGGCATGGTGCAGGCGTCGGGTCAGGTCGTGAGTGTGGTCTATGAAAAAATCGAGATCGCGCAGCCCGCGGATGGCGCCGTGCTGAACGCCGCGCAGGCAGGCCAGCCGCTAAACATCGAAGGCAGCGCCCAGCCCGGCGCGAAGCTGGAGGTTTCCGTGCGCCTCGCGCGCGAGGACGGCGATGCCGTGGAAATCGCAAAGGGGCAGACGACCGCCGACGGGAACGGCGCCTGGAGCATGACCGTCAGCGGCGATTCCATGAAAAAGCTGGAAGCGGTCGAGGCGGGCGCGCTCACAGTGAGCGCGGCCTACGCCGGCATCGTCGACGAGTCGATCGCCGCGGCGGTAAGCCTGAGCGTGGATACCGTCGCGCCTGCGCCTTCGGTCAGCGTGAACAGTGAGTACGCGAACATGGCGCTTCTGGATGGCGGCACGCTCAAAATCAGCGCGGCTGCCCTGGAAGGCGTAACGCTTACGCTGAGCGCGGAGCCGGACACGGCGCTGACCGTCAACGGCGCGCCGCAGGCCGCTCCCGAGGGAACGGGCAGCGTCATATTGACAGTGGGGAGCGGCGACGGCGCGCTCGAGATCGCCGCGGTGGACGCGGCTGGCAACCCGGCCGAGCCGCTCAGCATCGGTATTGAGCCGGTGGACGTGCTGGACATCGACCAGCCGGCGGATATGGTATTCAACGAGCTGGCGCGCGAGGGCCTGCGCCTGAGCGGCGCTGCGCAGCCGGGTGAAGATCTGTCCGGCGCGTGGTGGCTGGAGGACGAGGACGGCGCGCAGCTCATGAAGCAGCCCCTCAAACTGGCGGCGGACGATAACGGCGCGTGGACGGCCGATCTGGCGCTCGCAGACGCCCCTGAAGGCGAATACCGACTGAACGTGAGCCTGTATTATGAGAATATGGCCGCCTTCGGCGAAACTGCCCGCGCGTGGACGATGGATCTTGAAAAGCCTAGGATCGACAGCGTGACGCTGACGATCGGGCGCATGGAAAGCATGACTGTCGAGCAGCCGGGGGACATGGACCTTCCGCATATGCCCGGTATGAACGCGACGGTGCAGGCTGTCAGCAAGGGCGCCGGGCAGATTCTGATCGAGTATGGCGGCGGCGCGCGCGAGCTCCCGGCCGCGGGAGAATTGATCCGCAGCAGCACGCTGGACGACGGCGGCGCGATCGCCATCTGGGCCATCGACGAGCATGGCAATGAGAGCGACCGCGTGACGCTGACGGTGCAGGAGGCCCGGGAGATCGCCGTCGACGGCGGGAAAACGCTTCTGCTCAGCCCGAGCCGACCGCTGAAGCTCAGCGGCACCGCGCAGCCGGGCTGGCGCGTGATCGTCATATTACGCCTCAACGACATTTCGGAAAACGATACGGAGCTTGAGAACGTATACACCGTGGCCGATGAGGAGGGCCGCTGGACGACTGAGATCGGCCTGGACGACATCGAACTCTACGGCGGCCGGGGCAGCCTGGTGTTCGCCTACGACGGCGTGAGCTACGCGGGCAGCCGTTACGACCGGCAGCCCCTGCGATTCGATTTGGACGACTCCGTCGAATTGACGGTTTCGCCTTTGAGCGAAGGCGACAGGCTCATCGCCGGCGTCGCGGATCCCGATGCGACACTGACCATAACGCGCGACGGCAGAGAGGTCACGAAGACGAAGACCGGCAAGGACGGCGCGTTCAGCGTTGAACTGTCCGAACCGGCCCGCCTGGGCGATCAGTTCGACGTGACTGCGGCCGACCCGAACGGCAATATCCGCACCATTTCCGTTCCCGTGGCGCAGAGCGACATGGAGGCTCCCCTGACGGTGAGCGCCGGGGTCAGCGGCACGCAGGCCGATTTCAGCGGCTCGGCGCGCGCGGGTTTCGCCGTGGAACTGCTGGACGAGACCAGCGCGGCGATTTCCAGCGTGATGACAGATGAGGACGGCGCTTTCGCCATGCGGGCCGACGGCCTGTCGGACGGCGACCATACCTTTACCGTGCGTTACGCCGACGGCTTCTTCGAGGCCGCAAGCGTTTCCGTGACCGTGTCCGTGGACACCCGTCCTCCGGCGCTCGGAGCGCCTGCCGCGATAAAGGATTTTGATACTGAGCTGACCATTTCTCTGGACGAGCGCGCGGTGGTGACCGTGTCCGCGGACGGCAATGAGCTGACGGCGCAGGAAGCGGAGGCGGGCAGCCTGACGCTCAGCCTGCCCGACCTGCGCGGCCTCACGGAGCTCAGCCTCACGGCGAGCGACGCCTCGGGCAACGAGTCCGCGCCTTTGACCGTGGCGATCGAGGAAACGGCGCGCTACTGGGGTGTCATCGAGAAGCCGGCGGCCGGCGAGGAACTGGACTGCACGAAGCAGATCGACATATCCGTTTGGGTGATTACGGCGTCCGGCGTGACGGAGCCGGATTTCAGCCTGACCATTCTCGACAGCAACGACGTCGCGCCGGCGAGCGAGATCGTGGTCGGGCCTGAGCCTGTGGTCGCCGCCGCCACGGTCGATCGCCTGCTGGCGGGCGTTCGCGACAGGATGCATACCGAGTCCGCGGCGTGCTGGCACATGGTTCAGCGCGTCGACCTGAAACATGCGGCGATAGGCGAGATGAGCGCGCTGCTGAGCCTGACGGACGGAGAAAAGCTGGACGAGACCGCCTGGCCGGTCGTTAAGACCAGAGCCGCGCGCATGAGCCGCATCATCATCGCGGGCGCGCTGCTGCTGGCGCTCGCGGCCGCGGTGCTGGCGCTCGTGTATGTAACCAACAAACTGCGCACCCTGCACGACGCTTCCGTCGACGCCACGAGCAGAAAGAGCAACCTGACGATCAAGAAGAGCAGCTGAAGCCGGAGAATCATCGGAAGGAGAACCAGGATGAGCCTTAAAATAAGCGCTGCTGTGTTCAGCCACATCGGTCATCGCTCCAACAACGAGGACAACTTCTATTTCAATGGGTTGTACATGGAGCGCGAGCAAATGAATAAAGGCGGCCAGATCCATTCGGTCGTCACGGAGAACGAGCAGATGTTCGCCGTGTGCGACGGCATGGGCGGCGCTGAGCTGGGCGAGGAAGCCTCGCTCAAGGCGGTGCAGATGCTCCGGGAATACCAGCAGACCTGCCTCCATCCGGACAGCTCCACGTTTCTGGATGAGGCGATCGGCAACATTTCAGCCGCCGTCGACGGAATCTCGATATCCCACGGCATGGCCTCCGGCGACTGCGGTTCCACGCTGGCCATGATCCTGCTGAAGGACTGGAGCTTCCGCACGGTGCACGTGGGCGACAGCCGCGTCTACCTGCTGAGAAAGGGAAAGATGAGCCGCGTCACAAAGGATGATTCCAAGGTGCAGATCATGGTGGACGAGGGCGAGATCACGCCCGATGAAGCCTGGCAGCATCCGGAGAAGAACATCATCACCCGGCACTTGGGCATGCCCATGGAGGACGGCGAGAAGCTCAAACCGACGATCAGCGAACGCAAGGATCTCATGGCGGGCGACCGCTTCCTGCTGTGCAGCGACGGCCTGACCGATCAGGTGCACGAAACGATCATCCGGGACATCCTGATGAACGTGTCCTCCGCCGCGGAAGCGGCCTCTACGCTGGTTCACAAGGCGCTGACCGAGGCCGAGCATATGGAACTGGCCTCGGACAACGTGACGGTGATCGTGCTGGATATCGTGAAGGCCGGGGAGAAGGACGACAATCAGAAGCGCATACACATGATGCAGGGCCTGAGGGGTCTGCTGATCGCGCTGATCGCACTGCTGGCGGGCGGTCTGGGCTGGGCCGGTTACGAGCTGGTCACATTCCTGCTGAGGTAATCGCCTTTGAGAGATAGCTGAGAAACGGACGCGAGGGTATATATGCAGAACATAAATGAACGCATTCGCAATTATGTGCCATTCTTTGGCAAATGGGATCTGGATGACCCGCCCAAGATACTGGGCGAGGGCAATTCCGGTACGGTTTACCTCGTACACGCCGACGATGCGGAAGCGGCGCTGAAGGTGATACCCATTCCCAAGGACGACCGCCAGTACAGCGAGATGCTGGCCCGGATGAACGGGTCTGTGGCGGGCGTGAATGCGTGGGTCGATCAGGAACTGCGTTATGCCCGAACGGAAATACAGATCATGGAGCGCCTAAAGAGCGACAGCCATATCGTGTGCTTTGAGGACGCTGCCGTGATCCCGCGCACCGACACCTATGGCTTCGACGTGATCATCCGCATGGAGCGGCTGGTCAGGCTGGATACCTTCCTGAGAACGTGCGATCGCTATGGCTTCAAGCGCGGCACGATACTGTATCTGCGCATCTGGTCGGAGCTGGTGAGCGGCCTCGCTTTCTGCGAGCGGTGCAGCATCACGCATCTGGACGTTAAACCCGATAACATATTCTACGCGGAGCCCAGCCGCGACTACTTCAAGCTGGGTGATTTCGGCGTATCCATTCGCAGCGAGAACAACAAAAAGGCCGGCGTGGGCATGATCGTGGGCACACGGGACTACATGTCGCCGGAAATCAACGCCGGCGCGGGCGGAGATATCCGTTCGGACATGTATTCGCTGGCCGTGGTCATGTATGAGCTGTTCAACGACGACAGACTGCCGTTCGTCCCCCAGAGCGGGCGCGTGACGGACGCCGACCTGAAGGCCGCGGTGGAAAGAAGGCTCAGCGGCAGGGAACCCATACCGCCCATAAAGGGCATGGACGCCAAGCTGTGGGCCATCATGGAACGCTGCCTGCGACCCAATCCGAACGATCGATATCCCTCCATGCAGGCGCTCTATACCGATCTGGAAAGCTACCGGCTGGAAAAGCCGGGGCTGAGTCAGGCGCGTCCCCCGAAATCGTCGCTCCCCATCCTGATCGGCATCGCGGCGGTGGGCGTCGTGGGCCTGGCGCTACTGGGAGTATGGAAACTGTGGCCGGGCAGTGGCGGCAAGGATGTCAAACCCACCAATCCTCCGGAATCGGCGGCCCCGACGGCCAGTTTTTCACCGGCGTTCAGCATATTCAACGGGGTTGGCGGAAGCGGACAGGAATATACCTATACCGGTACCCTGGGAGCCAGCGACACGGTCGAGGTGTATGTCAACCGCGAGCTGATTACGGCAAAGCTGCCTGAAACCGACGGCAGCTGGTCGTATACGATCGACAAGGACACGCTCGTTCAGGGGGAGAACAGCGTGATGCTGCGCCTCAAGAACGGCGAAGAGTACACGGATACGTTTTATTACGACGGTGTGTCTGAGCTGACGCTGAACGGCGCTGTCATCGGCATCGAGGAACCCCTGACCGGCGTCGCGGAACCCGGCGCTGAGATACGGCTCCTGCAGGACGGCGTCGTCAAGGCGAGCACAAGGGCGGACGATACGGGGCGCTTCACGCTCGACCTGCGCACCGACTGGAATGACGGCTCGGCGCAGCTGGCCGAGGGCCAGCTCTTCGCGCTGCAGGCCCGCGACACGGCGGGCAACGTCGCCATGGAGAGTGTCGCGGCGACGGTCGGCGAGCAGCCGGTGATCCTGAGCGACATCAGCGCATGGATCGAAGGCCTCGAGGAGACCGGCGGCGCGTACAGCTTCTATGCCTCGGCGGGCGATGTCCGGCGAATCATGCTTCGCGCCGAGCCGGAGACTGCTGTCCGCATGACGGGGACGCTGAATGGCGTCGCCGAACCTGAAAGAATGATCCGCCTCGACGCCTCCGGAGAGGGGCATGTCGATATTTCGCTGGCTGAGGGCGAATACGCGCTCAGCTTTGACTACAACGAAGGCAACGGCATCGGGAAAGGCTCGACGCTGCGCCTTATCGTCGATTTCACGCCGCTTGCGCTGGAGCTGGCGGAACGGCCAGAAACCAATCAGGCCGCGGCGCTCATGGTCCACACCGGAGCGGGCGCAAGCGTTACGCTTTCCTGGGCAGGCGGATCTCTGCCGCCGGTCACCGCGGACCCGACCGGCGTAGCCGTGCTGAGCGAGTACACCTATGGATATGCGGAATACACCCTGACGGCGCGCGACGACACGGGCCGCGAGAGCGCGATCGTCTTCCGGCCGCAGCTGTTCGCCCAGGCGGACGAGCTGACCACGGCCAGCGACAGCATTGCCGTTCATACGCTGCCAGGCATGACCGTGATCGTCACCGGCAGCGACGGCGGCGAGTGGAGCAGCCGGGCCGACAGCGCGGGCGACTGCGTGCTGCCCGTGGCCGCCCTTGCGGAAGGCGACCTGTACCGCGTGACGGTGAAAGCGGACGACGGACAGACGCTGGATATTACAGTGGTTGTTCAGCATGCCGATATACCCACGCCTGAACCCGTGACGCCTGAGCCTGTCACACCTGAACCCGTCACTCCGGAACCTGTGACACCAGAGCCTGTCACTCCGGAGCCCGTCACACCGGAACCTGTGACACCGGAACCTGTGACGCCTGAACCCGTCACGCCGGAGCCTGTTACACCCGAGCCTGTAACGCCGGAACCTGTGACGCCGGAGCCGGTCACTCCTGAGCCCGTGACTCCTGAGCCTGTAACGCCGGAACCCGTTACACCTGAACCGTCTACTCCGGAACCCGTAGAAAGCAAGCTTTCTTTCGTAAAGCCCATAGTGACCCAGAAAGTCATCCATGTGGTTACGCCGGAGCCTGTGACATCGGAACTTGTCACGCCGGAGCCTGTGACACCTGAGCCTGTGACGCCAGAGCCTGTGACGCCAGAGCCTGTGACGCCAGAGCCTGTGACGCCTGAACCCGTCACGCCAGTACCTGTCACACCTGAGCCTGTGACACCAGAGCAAGTGACTCCAGAGCCTGTGACGGCGTAAGATGTCACACCAGAACCCGTGACGCCGGAACCTGTGACACCT
>JAFZNN010000006.1 GCA_017550895.1 Clostridia bacterium | reverse complement strand
CCATTTCATGCACGGTGTCGTGGATGGCGTCCAGGTTCAGCGCCTTAGCCCTCTTGGTCAGGTCGGTCTTGCCGGCGGTGGCGCCGTTCTCGGCGTCCACGCGCATCTTCAGGTTCTTCTCGGTGCTGTCGGTCAGCACCTCGCCCAGCAGCTCGGCAAATTTCGCGGCGTGCTCGGCTTCTTCGTAGGCGGCCTTCTCCCAGTAGGCGCCGATCTCGGGGTAGCCCTCGCGATAAGCGACGCGCGCCATGGCCAGATACATGCCGACCTCGGAGCATTCGCCGGTGAAATTCGAGCGCAGGCCATCGAGGATCTCGGGATCCACACCCTGCGCCACGCCGACCACATGCTCGGCGGCCCAGCTCAGCTCATCGCTTTTCTGCTCGACGAATTTGGACGCGGGCGCCTTGCAGACAGGGCACTGCGCGGGAGCAGCGTCGCCTTCATAGACATAGCCGCAGACGGAACAAACAAACTTTTTCATGGGAAAGACCTCCATTCTAATCAGGAATATTTTTGACCTTTCGTCTCTTCTATTCTAATGGATTTCCGGCGCTTTGTCAATGCTTATTCCACGATTTCAACGGGTGCTGAAAAATATCGCTTCCGGCATGGACTTTTTTCTCCAAATATGTTACAATTATTAAAACCTTAACAAAAGAGAAGGGTGAGGGAAATGAAAAAACTCTGTTCCGTTCTGCTTGCGCTCTGTCTCGCGCTGCTGACGCTGGCGCCGGCCTTCGCGGCGGAAACGCCCGCGTGGGATGCCGAGGTCAAAACCACCTGCGGCGGCCATTGCGGCCAGAGCCCGCTGATCATCGTGCCGGGCATCATGCAGTCTCAGGTCTACGTGCAGGATGAAAACGGCAACGATCTGATGACCAGCGACGGCTTCCCGATCGTGGAGGGCATGGATCTCGCGTTCATGTTCGATATGGTCGCGCTCAAGCAGGAGCTCAAGGCCGCAGTCGGCGATATTCTCAAATATGTGCTGCGCCGCGATCAGGACGGTCTGCTTGATCTGCTGCTCGGCATTCTCGACGAGAGCTTTTCCAACCACTATTTCAATCCCGACGGCACGCGCGTGAACGAGGTCGCCGTGGATGAATACTGGTATTCGCTCGCCGAGGCGAAGAATCACCCCGACAAATCCTATAATTACGCCAAGGGCTACGCGAAGGATGACGACGGGAACACCCTGCCGACCACGAAATACAAGACCGAGTTCGATTTCATCAAAGCGCAGGTCGACATTACCGAATTCTGCGAGCAGTACGGCTACGATCATACCTATTATTATTCCTACAGCTCCTTCGGCGACACCGACGCGCAGGCCGCGCGGCTGGCGGAATACATCGATATGGTCAAGGCGCAGACCGGTCACGACAAGGTCAGCCTGGTCTTCATCAGCCTGGGCGGCACGATCGGCAACGTGTTCCTTTCCAAATACTGCGATCCGTCCGAGATCGACCGCATCGTCTATGCGGCCGCCGCGGTGGACGGCTCTTATCTGCTGGGCGATCTGATGCACGCGGATTCCACGCTCAAGGACAATGCCGTCATTTATAACGACCTGATTCCGAATATCGTCGCGCTCGCCGCCGAGGAATACATGGCGCTGGCCTATGCCGGCAACACGCTCGCCCGCGCGATTCCCAACGAGCTGTTCAATGAATTCCTCAATGAAGCCGTGACCCGCGGCGTCAACGAGGTGCTCGGCCGGCTGATGCACAACTGCCCGTCCATGTGGGCGACCGTGCCGGGCGCGCTGTATCCGAGCCTTTCCGCGCAGTATATTTCCGATCAGGCGCATGCGCCGCTGAAGGAAAAAACCGACCGCTATTATGAGATTCAGTCGAACATTGCCGCAACGCTGCAGCGCCTGCAGGCCGGCGGCATGCAGATCTTCGTCATCTGCGGCTACGGCCTGGAGCTGCCCGCGCTGATCGCGCATTATAAACTGAGCTCCGATAATATCATTCAGGCGCAGTCCACCTCCATCGGCGGCACCTTCGCAAACGTCGGCGAGACCCTGCCCGCGGATTATGTGCCCGCGATCGACGCGAGCTATCTCAGCCCCGACGGCGTTGTGGACGCCGGCACCTGCGCGCTGCCCGACCACACCTGGTTCGTCAGCGGTCAGAGCCATCTGAAGCTGCAGGCGAGCGTCAACGACGTGATCGGCCAGTGCGTGCAGCTGATCACCGATCCCGAAATCACCGACGCCCGTGAGCATAACGGCGGTTATCCGCAGTTCAACGAATACCGCGATCTCTCCCAGATTGAGCGGATGATGCGGCTGTATGACGAAGCGGATCAGGATGCGCTTTCGGCAAAGAAACGGGAGGCCGTGGAGGCCGCCTATGCCGACGCGCAGGCCCTGATGGAAAAGCGCGTCTGGTCCTATGACGAAGCGAAGGCCGTGGAAAAGGAATTTTATGAAGCGATGCAGAAGGCGAAGCTGCTCGGCGACAAGGATCAGAACAGCTTTGTGAAATATACGCTCCTGCCGCTGATCACAAAGCTCATGAAGGCCGTCAGCGACGTCTTTGAGCGCATCCTCGGCGGGCAGGATTACTGGCTGATCCCCGTGCGGTGGTTCAAATAACCGCATGCCTGTTTAACAAAAACTTGACTGCAGCGCGGGCGCCACTGCCTGCGCTGTTGACAGATTCGGAGGGTTTTGAATGAATTCTGTGCGTCGATGGATTGCGGCGGCGCTGGCGCTGCTTCTGGTTGCCTGTTCCTTTTCGTTTTTTGCTGCGTCTGCGCAAATCCCGGCGGATGCCGTGAGTTTCAACGGCCATTCTTATAAAATCGTAAATCAAACGGTTTCGTGGACCGAGGCCAAAGCTGCTTGCGAACGCCTTGGCGGCCATCTGGCGACGATCACGTCGGAAGGTGAGCAGAAGTTTATTGAATCGCTGAACAAGGATCAGAGTCGGCTTTGGGTCGGCGGCTACCGGGATGAGAATTATGTGTGGTACTGGGTGACCGGAGAACCGTGGAGCTATTCCCACTGGGGCAGCGGCGAGCCGAACAACAACGGCGGGCACGAAACCAAGCTGACCGTATGGCCGCTGGAGTGGAATGATCTGGCCGACGACAATCTGGGAGAACAGAGCGGCTATATCTGCGAATGGGAAAGCGCCGTGTCCGACGTCGTTACCTGGAACGGGCATCGTTACCAGCTGATTGATCAGGGCATGACCTGGACCGAAGCGAAAGCCTATTGCGAAAAACTTGGAGGGCATCTGGTGACAATCACCTCGCAGGAAGAACAGAATGTCATCGAGCAAATGATTCAACATGGCAGCAAGAATCTTTACTGGGCAGGCGGCGAAAAAGTCGGCGATTCCTTCGTCTGGATTACCGGAGAAGCCTGGACATATTCGCACTGGGCGCCTGGTCAGCCAAACAACTATAAGGGATCCGGCGGCGAGGATTGCCTGAACATTTATAAAGAATACAATCCGGGCGACGACGGGAGCTTCGGACAGTGGAATGATCTGAATAAGGATGGCACGGCAAGCACACAATCCTATTTCGGCGTTGCGAACATCGGCTTCATCTGTGAATGGGAGCCCGCCGCAGCGACTGTGCCCGCAACGACCAAGCCTGTGACCGCCCCCGTCACCACCAAGCCCGCCGCGACGACGAAAGCCCCTGCAACCACCCTCACGCAGGCGACCCTGCCGGCGATCGTGACCGCGCCGACCGCCCCGGATGGCAGCGGCACGGTGCAGCTTGACGGGCAGGACTACGCGATGCTGCGTTATGAGGATTTCAATTACATCCTGCAGCAGCTCGAGGCGCTGATCGTGCAGTATCTCGGCGCGGCGCAGCGCGTGGAGATCCCGGCGGAGATCGACGGCCATCCCGTGGTCGGCGTGGCCGACAACGCGTTCGCGCAGTCGCAGGCCACAGAAGTCGTCGTGCCGACGAGCGTCACTCGCTTCGGCGATCACGCGTTTGAAAGTCAGCAGGGCAGCATGACGATCATCTGCGAGGAGGGCAGCCCCGCCGCGCAGTATGCGCAGAAGAACGGCAATCCGGTCGAGCTCCGGCAGGTCTATACCATCGCGTCGACGGACGCTGCGGCCAAAGTCCCCGCGCAGGGCCGCAATCTGAAACCGCTCCTGATCGGAATCATCGCCGGCGCACTGCTGCTCGGCGTGCTCGTCGCCCTGATTCTGCTTGCGAAAAAACGAAAGGGCAACGCGTAATCATCCTATTTAAAATGCTATTTGAAACAGCCTGTGGGTCTGCAACGTCCGCAGGCTGTTTGGCTGCACGGAAGAATTGAACAATTCATTTTTCGGATTGTGCGCTTCTCTGTCAATATTTGACGAAACACCCGGGGTCGTTGAGAAGAAGGGGTAAAAAAGGATAAAAAAGGTGTTGACAAACGGGGACGGATTTGGTATGATAGCGGAGCGCCCTGCGGAAAGAGCGGGAAACTGCGGGTCCGCGGGCGCATATCGCACATTGAAAATTAAACAACGATAAGAACAAAACCCTTGAAGATTTCAGCAAACGATGGTTTGATCGGGGTGTGCAGATTGTGGCACAGATTTTTTGGCTGATGAAGCCGAAAAATCGCGGGAATACTTT
>JAFZNN010000100.1 GCA_017550895.1 Clostridia bacterium | reverse complement strand
TCTTCGGAAACTGTTGACCTTTGAGCTTTTTTTTGGTAAATTATAATTGCAAATCATTGCGGGCGTTTTCTGCCCGTGAGAACGGAGGAATGTATCATGGCAAAAGGTAAAGGCCTGATCGGCGAATTCAAAGAATTCATCGCGCGCGGCAACGTGATCGACCTTGCGGTCGGCGTTATCATCGGCGGTGCGTTCCAGGCGATCGTCAGCTCCCTGGTTGACGATATCATCATGCCTTTGATCAGTCTGCTGACCGGCGGCATCGACTTCTCCCAGTGGAAGGTCGTGCTCGGCGAGGGTGAAAACGCTGCGGCGCTCACCTACGGCAACTTCATCGGCGCGGTGCTCAATTTCCTGATCATGGCGCTCGTCATCTTCTTCATCGTCAAGGCGATCAACAAGGTCAGCTCCGCGGTCAAGAAGCCCGAAGAAGAGGCCGCCCCCACCACCAAGGTCTGCCCCTACTGCAAGAGCGAGATCGCGATCGACGCGACCAAATGCCCGAACTGCACGTCCGAAGTCGAATAAGCAATCATTCTGTGAGCGCAGAGCAGAGCGTCTGCTCTGCGCTTTCCTATATCTGCCGAAGGAGGTTTCTATATGTTTGCGTGCATCCACTGCGGCAGCTACGTGCAGCCGGATCAGAAATTCTGCTCTGAGTGCGGCGCGAAGCTCGATCGCGACAATATCGCCGAGGTCAACGTGTATTTGCCGCAGACGCTGCGGCCGGAGGAACACTTTCAAAAGATCCTTCCGCCGGATCCGTCGCAAGGGAAGCTGCCGAGCGGCGCTTATGTGGATCCGGAAACCTTTGAACGCATGATGGCGACCCCCATGCAGCCGGCGTTCGGCGCGGCGGATCCGTTCCGGCTCTTTTATGAGCAGACCGAGCGTCTGCTGGCCGGCGGCTGCTCCAACGAGGAAACCTACGATACGCTCGCGAAAACCTATGTCAACCTGCAGAATAAGGACAGCGCCGCAAAGCAGATGCTCGAGCAGGGCAGGCAGCAGGCCGCGGACAATGCGCTGACCATGGGCTTTTATATCTGGGCGCTGCGCACCTTTTTCGGCGCGTTCTGATTATATGATTACGAAGAGGCGATAGTATGAAACTCGGATTCATCGGCACGGGCAATCTGGCCTCTGCCATTCTCAACGGCGTGCTCGCCGCCGGCGCGAAGACGCCGGAGGAGATCGTCATTTTTGATCGCGATACCGATAAAACGGCCGCGCTTGCGGTGCAAAACGGCGTTGCGGTCGCGTCCTGCGCCGCCGACGTCGCTGCGGCGTGCGGGATCCTGTTCGTCGCGGTCAAGCCGAAGGACGTCGCCGCGGCTGCGGCGGAGATCCGCGATGCGGCAAAGAAAAGCGGCGCCGTGGTGGTCTCCACGGCCGCCGGCACCCCGCTGGCCGCGCTCGAAGCGGCCTACGGCGCGGACTGCAAGCTCGTGCGCATCATGCCGAACGTCAACGCGGCGGTCGGGCAGTCCATGACCGCGCTTTGCAGAAACGGCGCGGTCTCCGACGCGGAATTCGACGCGGTCTGCGCGATCTGCGACGCGTTCGGGCGGTCGATCCGTCTGCCGGAAACGCAGTTTTCCGTCTTTACGGCGGTGGCGGGCTCCGCGCCGGCCTTCGCCTATCTGTTTGCGGATGCGCTCACGAACGCGGGCATTCGCGGCGGCATGACGGCTGCCGACGCGCAGCTGGCCGCGGCGCAGATGCTCCTCGGCAGCGCGCAGATGCTGCTGGAAAGCGGCAGACCCGTCAGCGAGCTGGTCCGCAGCGTCTGCTCCCCGGGCGGCACGACGATCGAAGGCGTCTGCAGCCTGAAGGCGGACGGCTTTGAGGGCGCCGTGATCCGCGCGATTGACGCGACGGTCGCGCGGGACCGCGCGATGACAAAGGAGCGCTGACGATGGAACTGCTGATACTAAGCGCGCTTGAAAAAGTCTTTGCCGACGAAGCGCCGAGTGCACCGCCCGTCACGCGCGTTTCTCTCCTGCAGGGGGACAGCGTCAGCGTGCAGGCAGTGTTCTGCTGCGCGCAGGACGGGACGGCGGAGCTCTCCGTGGACGGTGCCGCGCCCGGGACGGCGCAGGTGTTCGCCGTGGAGGACGTGCCGGTCGGGCACGCCTGTTCGGAGGACGCGGATGACTTCTATCTGCGCAAAACGTCCGGGCTTTATCCCGATATCCTGCGTCCCGGCTGCGCCTGCAAGGCCGCTGCCGGCCGCTGGCAGGCGTTCTGGATCGAGCTGGCCGCGCAGCCGCAGGCGGAAACGGTACTGACGATCACGCTTTCCCTAAGCGGCGAGACGGTTTCCGCGCCGCTGACGGTCGAAACCGTGGCCGCCGATCTGCCGCCGCAGACGCTCGTGCATACCAACTGGTACCACGCGGACGGGCTGTGCAATTATTACGGCCTGCAGGCCATGAGCGAGGACTTCTGGCGCGTCAACGAAGCCTTTCTGCGCATGGCGGTCGCGCACGGCGTCAACTGCATCCTCACCCCGCTGTTCACCCCGCCGCTGGATACGGCGGTCGGCCATGAGCGCACCACGGTGCAGCTCGTCGGCGTGCAGCAGCGCGGCGGCCGCTATTTCTTTGATTTTCGCAATCTGCGCCGCTGGATCGCGCTTTGCACGGACTGCGGCATCCGCTATTTCGAGCTGAGCCACTTCTTCACGCAGTGGGGCGCGAAGCACGCGCCGAAGATCCTTGTGCGCGACGCGAAGGGCCGGCTGAAACATCGTTTCGGCTGGCAGACCGACGCCGCCGGAGAGGACTACCGCGATTTTCTGCGGCAGTTCGCCGTGAAGCTGAATGCGTTCCTGGATGCGGAAGGCGTCACGGACCGCTGCTTCGTGCACATCTCCGACGAGCCGAGCACGGACGCCCTTGCGCTTTATAAAAAGCACGCCGCGCTGATCAAGGCGCTGTTCCCGCGCCTGCAGGTGCTCGACGCGCTCTCCGATTTTGAATTCTACGAGATGGGCGCGGTCGATCTGCCCGTGCCCTGTGAGCACGCGATCGAAGCCTTCCGCGGCAAAGTGCCGTCGCTCTGGACCTATTACTGCGGCGGGCAGGGGAAGAACTATCTGCCCAACCGTTTCCACGCCATGCCCTCCGTGCGCAACCGCGTGCTCGGCTGCCTGCTCTATAAATACGACTGCAAGGGCTTTTTGCATTGGGGCTATAATTTCTATAATACCTGCCTGTCCCTGCGGCCGATCGATCCGTTTCAGGTCACCGACGCCGGCACCGTCTTCCCGTCCGGCGACTCGTTCATCGTCTATCCCGGCGAAGGCGGCGAACCGCTGCCCTCGCTGCGCATGAAGGTCTTTGCGGACGGCCTGCGCGATCTGCGCGCGCTGCAGCTGCTGGACTCCCTGATCGGCAGGGAGGCAACGATGGCGCTGCTCGAGGACGGCATCCCGCCGCTGACGTTCACCGACTATCCCCATGATCCCGCGTGGCTGCTCGGCCTGCGGGAACGTGTGAATCAAAAGATAAAGGAGAATTCCCATGCCCATTCGATTTGACGAAAACGAAAAGATTTTCCATCTGGATACCGCGACTTCCAGCTACGTCATGGAGATTTTCGAGCAGAATTATCTGCTGCATCTCTACTCCGGCAAGAAGATCCCCGACCACAACCTCAAGCGCCTGAAATACAAGGGCTGGTTCGCTTCCTTCAGCCCCATGAACCGGCTGGTGGAGGACGGCGGCTTTTCCCCGGATATCTGCATGATGGAGTATCCCGGACAGAATACCGGCGATTTCCGCCGCACGGCCGTCGCCGTGCGCAACGCGGACGGCAACAACGCCACGGATTTCCGCTATGATTCCCATCAGATCTATGCCGGCAAGCCCGCGCTGGAGGGTCTGCCCGCGCTTTATGCGGAAAACGACGCCGACGCGACCACGCTGGAGATCACCATGCGCGACGCCGTGACCGGCATGCGCGCGGTGCTCTGCTACACGGTGTTTGAGCAGCTGGGCGCCATGACCCGCAGCGTGCGCCTGTGCAACGATTCCGACCGCCCGGCGCGGATCGAATCCGTTTACAGCACCTGCGTGGATTTCCCGACGCACGACTATGACCTGATCACGCTTTACGGCCGCTGGCCCAAGGAGCGCACGGCCGAGCGCCGCCCGATCGCGCGCGGCAGGCAGGGCGTGGGCTCCCTGCGCGGCTCCTCGAGCCATCATCAGAATCCCTTTGCCGCCGTCGTCAGCAGCGGCGCGGATGAGGATTGCGGCGAGGCCTACGGCTTCAACCTGGTTTACAGCAGCAATTTCTCCTTCGATATCGACAGCGATCAGAACGGCGGCATGCGCGTGCTCATGGGCATCAACCCCGACGGCTTTGAATGGCTGCTGGAGCCGGGCGCGTCCTTCCAGGCGCCGGAAACCGTGATGGTCTATTCCGATCAGGGCATCGGCGAGATGAGCCGCACCTTCCACCGCCTTTACAGAAAGCATCTGATCCGCGGCAGATGGCGCGACGCGAAACGCCCGCTGCTGATCAACAACTGGGAAGCGACCGCCATGGATTTCACCGGCGAAAAGCTGCTTTCCTTCGCCCGCGTGGCCAAAGAGCTCGGCATGGAAATGCTCGTGATGGACGACGGCTGGTTCGGCAACCGCTTTGACGATCACCGCGCCCTGGGCGACTGGCATGTCAATGAAGAAAAGCTCGGCAGCACCCTGCATGAGTTCGTCGAAAAGGTCAATGAGATCGGCCTGCGCTTCGGCATCTGGTTCGAGCCGGAAATGATCTCGCGCGACAGCGACCTCTACCGCGCGCATCCCGACTGGTGTCTGCATGTGCCGGGCCGCGAAAAATCCATCGCCCGCTATCAGTATGTGCTCGATTACAGCCGGCAGGACGTGCGCGATTATATCTACGGGCTGATGCATCACGTGCTGTCCACGGCGAACGTCGCCTATCTCAAGTGGGATTTCAACCGCAACCTCACCGAAGCCGGCTCCGCGGCGCTCCCGCCGGAGCGGCAGGGCGAGATTTTTCACCGCTGCGTGCTGGGCACCTATGAAATCATGGGGCGCCTCAACCGCGACTTCCCCGACCTGCTGATCGAGAACTGCTCCGGCGGCGGCGGGCGCTTTGACCCCGGCATGCTCTATTATTCCCCGCAGATCTGGACGAGCGACAACACCGATCCGATCGAGCGCCTGACCATTCAGTTCGGCACCTCGCTGTGCTATCCCGCCTCCACGATGGGCGCGCACGTGTCGGCCAACAAGCGCACGGGCTACGACACGAAGGCGAACGTGGCGCTCTGGGGCTCCTTCGGCTATGAGCTCGATCCCAACACCTTCAGCGCCGAGGAGCGCGAAATCGTCAAGGCGCAGATCGCGGAGTATCATAAATACTACGACGTGATCCATTACGGCGACCTTTACCGCCTGATCGATCCGGCGCAGAACGCCTTCCGCGCGGCGTGGATGTTCGTGAGCGAGGATAAGTCGGAAGCGCTGGTCACAAGCGTCGTGATGCGCCGCCCGCCCGAATACGCGCTGTATCTGCGCCTGAAGGGGCTGGATCCCGATAAGCTGTACCGCGAGGAAGCGAGCGGCGAGGTCTATTCCGGCGCGTCGCTGATGTACGCCGGCCTGAACCTGTTCGGCACGGACCTCGACGACGGCACAAGCTTCAAGCTGTATTTCAAGGAAGTCAAGGACTGAGCAAATAAACTGAATAGAAACAGGGCGCGCTGCAGATCCCGGTTTGCATCGCGCCCGCATTTTTTCTCCACACGCCGCGAAGCACAACGCATAAATCACCGGCACTGCACTGTAGGGAACGATGTTTCATTGTTCCGACACGGCGGTACGCCGTGAATGATCCCGCACAAACCAGCGGCGACGCAGTAATGGCCTCCCTCGTTGAGGGAGGTGGCACGCGAAGCGTGACGGAGGGAGTTGTTCTACGTCGAGTTCACTCCCCCAGTCTCGCTAACGCTCGACAGCTCCCTCTCAGAGGGAGCCCAGATCATCGCCGCTGTTTTCTGCAAAAACCGTTGGAACGATCTGTAGGGAACGCTGCCCTCAGCGTTCCGCGCGGCGGTACGCCGCGAATAATCGCCACACCCGTCACGGCTTACGCCGTGCCACCTGCCCCCTCGCAAACATAGTCGGCTCGCTTGCTTGAAGCGCTGCGCGATCCTCCCTGTTTGCTCACCTCAGCGCCTCGCTTCTTTGTCCACCGGACGCGCTTCGGCGCTTCGCCCCCGTTCTCGGAGAGGGCCAATCTCCTCATTTCAATAACAGTTAAATCCGAAAGCCTGCATATACCGATGGTAATTATTTGTCGGGATTGTTGCCCGGCAGTGCTTTTTTCAATAACACCCTGCTTTCGACCCCACGCAAAAAAGACTGCGATTTCCCCGTGAAACCGCAGTCTTATCATTGTTTCTATTAAATTGTTCTGCTTACTTCGCCAATCCGGATTTTTTGAGCTTGACTGCCGCGTACACCGTGCCGGCGGTCAGGGCGGCGATGCCCAGCACGGCGAGCGTCTCCTTGACGAAGGTGATCGTGCCGGCGATGCTCGTGGGCATGTGCTGCATCATCGTGTATTTGCGCTTGTCCTCGGGCGTGTCGCCGCACAGGTCGTGATAGGTCAGCGTATAGGTCGCATAGCTGCCGTCGGGGCTGAAATCCAGCACGCGCACGCCGCGGTCGAGTCCGGGGCCGTAGACGTTGAAGCCGGCGCTCTGCGTGTTGCCCAGGTCGATCGTTTTGTAGCGCGCGGTGAAGCTGTTTTTGTGGTTGTGGCCCACATACAGCGCCATCATTTCGCCCTTTTCAAGAAACGCGTCGACCTGGCCGGAATTCTCAAACGAGGTGGCGGGGGATTCGCCGAGGAAGTCGCCTTCCTGCCGGTTTTCCTCATCCAGGACGTAATACTCATTCTTGTGGTTGCCGTAGGCGCGCACGCTCCCGCTGCCGAAGCGCTTGGCGCGCTTGAGAATGTCATAGTATTCCGGCGTCGGGATGTGCTGAAACGCGACGGAGGGCACCGGCGCGCCGTTTGCCGCCGCATAGGCGTCGCGCGTGCGGCGGTACCAGTCGATCTGCGCGTCGTCGACCATGCCGAAGCTGCCGTCGGCGCAGCGGTTGTGCGTGTCAAACAGATAAATCAGCAGCCGGTCTTTGCCCGCGCCGTCCTGCACGGTCAGGCAGTAGGTGCCCACGTCCTCCGGCGCGGCGGGATCGCCGTAGGCAAAGCCGGGGGACTGCTTGTAAATCTCAAACTGGTCCTCGTTGCTCAGCGCGCCCTCCGCGTCGTGATTGCCGTAGGTGACCGCGAAGGGGATGCCGCGTTCATTCAGGGGCGCGAGCAGGGCGCCGATGGTGGAAACCGCGTTCTGCCGCGCGTTTTTGCCGCGGAAAACGGGAGAATAGCCCTTGATCTGATCGCCGGTGAAGACCACGAGATCCGACCGGGCCTGATCGAGCGCTGCGCAGATGAGCTTCATCGTGTCGGGCGAGATCGCCAGGGTTTCCTGCGCGTCCGTGATCTGCATGACGCGAAAGTTTTCGCCGGTAAAAGAAAGCGGGATGGATTGCATGCGTGACCTCCTGTGAAATGCGTACAGCCGACGGAATCGCCGGCTGTGGATGATTTGTTTTAAACTTCGTCGGGCTGCTTGAAGCCGTATTTGACCAGCACCTTGTTGATGCGGTCCTTCGGGTCAAGCAGACGGCTGATGGAGCAGTCGTGATTGAGCGTGTCAATAATATAGGAAACATATTTGGAGAGCTCGACGCTGACATACCATTCGCGGCTGAGCAGCTCCGGCGTGGAATAGATCAGATTCGTGGTGAAGACCTTGGTGATCAGGCCCTGTTCATACGCCTTGTCGAAGGCCTCTAGACCGTTGCAGAACAGGCCGAAGGAGGAGCAGACGAAAATGCGGTTGGCCTTGAGCTCCTTGAGCTTGGTGGCGACCTCGATCATGGAATCGCCGGAGGAGATCATATCGTCGATGATGATCACGTCCTTGCCCTCGAGGTTCGCGCCGAGGAATTCGTGCGCGATGATCGGGTTGCGGCCGTTGATGATCGTGGAATAGTCGCGGCGCTTGTAGAACATGCCCAGCTCCACGCCCAGCACGGAGGAGAAGTAGATGCAGCGGCCCATGCCGCCTTCATCGGGCGAAATGACCATCAGATGCTCTTTGTCGATCTTCAGGTTCTCGACGTTGCGGCAAAGGGATTTGATCATCTGATACACGGGCTGCACGCTTTCGAAGCCCTTGAGCGGAATGGCGTTCTGCACGCGGGGATCGTGCGCGTCAAAGGTGATGATGTTGTCGATGCCCATGTGCATGAACAGCTCGTGGAGCATATCGGCGCAGTCGAGCGATTCGCGGCTGGTGCGGCGGTGCTGACGGCCTTCATACAGCATCGGCATGATCACCGTGATGCGGCGGGCCTTGCCCGCGATGGCGCTGATGGCGCGCTTGAGGTTGGCATAGTGGTCGTCGGGGCTCATGTGGTTGACGGCGCCGTACATCTTGTAGGTCACGCCGTAGTTGAACGGATCGCAGAGGATGAAAATATCGAAGCCGCGCACGGTTTCGGCAATGTGGCACTTGCCTTCGCCGGTGCCGAAGCGCGGGAAGGCGGCGTCGATCAGATAGGAGTCGCGCTCATAGCCCGCGAAGGAGATCGTGGACTTGTGCTCGCTCTCACGCTCGTGACGCCATTTGACCAGATAGTAATCGATCTTCTGCGCCATTTCTTCGCACCCGGGCAGCGCGATGATGCCCAGCTGGCCGACGGGGATGCTGTTGAATTCCTGATAATCTGCCATTCCATATCCCTCCGCAATTCACTTTGTTGATACTATTGTACTATAAAACTTTCTGTTTGAAAAGGGGGGCGCGGCGCAAAATATTCTACAAATTCTGCCGCTTGTTTTGTTGAATTTGCATAGGCTAACTGTGCGGGGCCGGCTTTTTCATCAATCAGGGGAATTTCCGCTGCTTTTTGCTGTCCTTCACGATGTGCAGATCGAGCTGACTGAAGGGGATCGTGATGCCGTTTTTGTCGAAGGCGAGCTTGACCTCCTCCTGCATATAGTAGTAGACCGGCCAGTAATCCGTGCTGCGGCACCAGATCATGCACACGACCCGGATCGCGCTTTCGCCGTGCTCTTTCACATAGACCGTCGGCGCGGGATCCTCAAAGATCAGCGGATTGACCGCCGTGACAGTGGTCAGCACGCGGCGCACGTCTTCAATCGGAGTGTCGTAGGATACGTTGAAATCAAAGTCGATCCGCCGGTATTCCTCCGCGGTGAAGTTGATGATATTGCTGTTCGTGATGTGCGAATTCGGCACGATCACGCGGCGGTGATCGAGGGTGATGAGCGTGGTGTACATCATCTTGATTTCCTGCACGTTGCCGCTCACGTCGCCGATGTCAATGAAATCGCCGCTTTTGAACGGCCGGTGCAGCAGGATCTGCACGCCGCTCGCGATCTGGCTGATGCTCGCCTGCAGGCCGAGACCGGCGGCCACGCCGGCGGCGCCGACGGCGGCCACGAGCGAGTTGACGTTGATATGCAGCGCGGACAGCGCCGAGAGCACGACGGCGAATTTCAGAATCAGCTGGAAGCCCACGCGCAGAAAGTGGTGGACCGAGGGGTCGACGCCCTTCGCCTCGAGCGCCTTGACCAGCAGCTTGCCCAGCAGATTCGCGATCACAAAGCCGACGATCAGGATCACGGCGGCCGCGATGATCAGCGGCAGCTTGGAGATGATCAGCGCGTAGATGCCTTCCCAGTCGCGCGTCCGGATCAGTTCGGCCAGATCCAGCGGATAAACCTTCATAGAAGCAGTCCTCCCGTAAGTTTTACATCGTCCGGCAAACGCCGGCGTACCTGCTGCTATTTTAACGCATTTTTGCGCCTTTGGCAAGCGGAACGGCAAAAAAAGGAGCGCGCAGAAAAATATCACAACTTTCTTGCGCTTTTGCGGTTTGCCCTCTTGCAATTTTGGGAAGAACAATATATAATAATTCTATATATTATTCAGAAATGGGGGATTCCATGGCATCCGAACTTGTCAACGCTCTGCTGGCCGCCGAAGCCGGCGCCGACGACGCGGCTGCCGCAGCCGCCGCCGCTGCCGACGCACAGC
>JAFZNN010000099.1 GCA_017550895.1 Clostridia bacterium | reverse complement strand
GGAGGGCTGCCACAAGACCGGCAACTTTGGCGGGCATGTGGCCGAGCAGTTCAAAAAGCTGCGCGAGCGCCAGCCGGAGGGCCCGCTCATGTGCTGCGAATTCTGGAACGGCTGGTTCGATCACTGGACGGAACCGCACCACAGCCGCACGCCGGAAGAGGCCGCGCAGGTGCTGGACGAGATCCTCGCCGCCGGCGCGTCGGTCTCCGCCTACATGTTCCACGGCGGCAGCAATTTCGGCTTCATGAACGGCGCGAACTGTCCGGACACGGCTGCCGGCCGGCCGGAGTACCAGCCCACCGTCAACAGCTATGACGACGACGCGCCTGTGAACGAATACGGCGGCCTCACGCCCAAGTATCGCCTCTTCCGCGAGGTGATCGCCAAATACGCGCCCGTGCCCGAGCTGCCCACGTTCGCGGCCAAGCGCCGCCGCTACGGCGAGGTGGCCTTCACGCAGAGCGCCGATCTTCTGGACGCCGCGGACGCGCTCTCCGCGCCGGTGAAGCTCACGCTGCCCGAGCCCATGGAGAAGCTCGGCCAGGGCTACGGCTTCATACTGTACCGCACGCGCGTGCGCGGCCCGCGCGAGGAAATGCCGCTCGTCATCACGGGCCTGCACGACCGCGCGCACATCTTCGTGAACGGAAAGCTGGCGGGCATCCAGTACCGAAACGACGCCGAGCCCGCCGTGAAGATGGCCGTGCCGCCGGAGGGCGTCGAGCTGGCGGTGCTGGTTGAGAACATGGGCCGCGTGAACTACGGCCCGCACATGCTGGACCGCAAGGGCATAGACGGCGCGATCCGCCTGGGGCAGACCTTCCTGTATCACTGGGAAGCGCTGCCGCTGCCGCTCGACGATCTTTCCGCCGTGCGCTTTGAGGACGGCGTGCCGCCCTTTGAGGGCCGCCCGCAGCTGCTGCGCGGCGCGTTCAAAGTGGACGGCGAGCCCGAGGACACCTTCGTGCGGCTGGACGGCTTCAAAAAGGGCGTCATCTTCGTCAACGGCCGCGCGCTGAGCCGTTACTGGGAAGTCGGCCCGCAGAAAACGGCGTATCTGCCCGCGCCGTTCTTGAAGCGCGGCGAAAACGAGCTGATCGTGCTCGAGCTGGACGGCCGCGGCCGCGCCGCCGCCCTGCTGACCGACGAGCCGGATATCGGCTGAGCAAACCATCCGGAAAAAGCGGAGCCACCGCGGCCCCGCTTTTCTCATGCGCCCCGGAATTCAGAAAAATGATCGAACGCCGGCGCAGAAAAATGATCGAAACCCCTTGCAAAAGCGCCGGACATGTGCTATAATACCTTCTGTTCCGAATGAGGAACGCCGTGTGGGTAGGTTCCCGAGTGGCCAAAGGGAGCAGACTGTAAATCTGCCGCAGATTGCTTCGGTGGTTCGAATCCACCCCTGCCCACCAATACGCGGGAATGGCGGAATTGGCAGACGCGCTAGATTCAGGTTCTAGTGAGCATTACGCTCATGCAGGTTCAAGTCCTGTTTCCCGCACCT
>JAFZNN010000098.1 GCA_017550895.1 Clostridia bacterium | reverse complement strand
GAAGCGGTCGCCTTCGGTGATCAGACCGCAGGAAATGCCTGCCACGGGCGCCTTGATCGGCACGCCGGCGGCCATCAGGCTCAGCGTGGAGCCGCAGACGGAGCCCTGGGAGGTGGAGCCGTTGGAGGACAGCACCTCGCTGACGACGCGGATCGTGTAGGGGAATTCCTCGATCGTGGGCAGCACGGGGATCAGCGAACGCTCGGCCAGCGCGCCGTGGCCGATCTCGCGGCGGCCGGGGCCTCTGGCGGGGCGGGTCTCGCCCACGGAGTAGGACGGGAAGTTGTAGTGATGCATATAGCGCTTGGTTTCCTGCTCGTCAATGCCGTCGAGCATCTGCGCGTCGCCGGCCGTGCCGAGGGTGACGACGGAGAGCACCTGCGTCTGACCGCGGGTGAACATGCCGGAGCCGTGCACGCGGTCAAGCAGATCGATCTCCGCGTTCAGCGGGCGGATCTCATCGATGCCGCGGCCGTCCACGCGCTTGCCGTCATCGAGCAGCCAGCGGCGCACGACATATTTCTGGGTCTTGTAAAGGCAATCGTCGATCTTCGCCTCCAGCTCGGGATACTCGGCGTCGAACTTCTCATGCACCTTCTCGTAGACGGGCTTCAGACGCTCGTCGCGGATGCGCTTGTCGTCGGTATCGAGCGCGAAGCGGATATCCTCGATGGCAAAGTCCTTGATGGCTTCATACATCTCGGGATCGGGGTCGTTGGAGGGGAAGTCGATCTTCGGCTTGCCGACCTCGGCCTTGATCTGATTGATGAATTCCACCAGACGCTGATTCTCTTTGTGCGCGAACATGATGCCGTCATACATATCGTCGTTGCTCACTTCGTTGGCGCCCGCTTCGATCATGGCGACCAGGTCGGCCGTGGAGGCGACGGTGACATACATTTCGCTCTTCTGGCGCTGCTCGAGCGTCGGGTTGATGACGTATTCTCCGTCCACCAGACCGACGACGACACCCGCGATCGGGCCGTCCCAGGGAATCTCGGAGATGGAGATGGCGACGGAAACGCCCAGCATGGCGGCGATGCCCGGCTCGCAGTCGGGATCGACGGACATCACGGTGGCGACCACGCCCACGTCGTTGCGCATATCCTTCGGGAACAGCGGACGGATCGGGCGGTCGATCACGCGGGAGGTCAGGGTCGCCTTCTCACTGGCGCGGCCTTCGCGGCGCAGGAAGGAGCCGGGGATCTTGCCCACGGAATAGAGCTTTTCTTCAAAATCGACGGAGAGCGGGAAGAAATCCACGCCCTCGCGGGGCTTGGCGGACATGGTCGCCGTGCAGAGCACGTTGGTCTCGCCGTAGCGCACCATGCAGGAGCCGCCGGCCAGCTGCGCCATTTTGCCGACCTCGATCACGAGCGGACGGCCCGCGACTTCGGTTTCATAGGTCTTGAACGCTTCAAAAAACATAAAACTACCTCTCTGTTCAATATTTCCACAGGCGGCGCGGCTTAGCAATAAATCCAGTCCCCGCGCGGCGCGGGCACTCGATTTGTTGCTAAAACCATGAGCCGTCTGAACGGATGCAAAGGGATTCAAATAACCACAACAGAGCAGGCGGGATCGCTCCGGCCTGCTCTATTCGGACGTGATTATTTACGGAGACCCAGTCTTGCAACGATGGAGCGGTAACGCTCGATATCGACCTTCTGCAGGTAAGCAAGCAGGTTTCTTCTGTGACCGACCATCATCAGAAGGCCGCGTCTGGAGTGATGATCCTTCTTGTGGATCTTCAGGTGCTCGGTCAGGTCGTTGATGCGCTTGGTCAGCACGGCGATCTGAACCTCGGGTGAGCCGGTGTCACCCTCGTGCAGGGCATATTCCTGCATGATGGCGGTTTTTTCTTCCTGTGTCATGTTGTTTTCACCTCATTGAAATATTTGCCGCGCCCCTCAGTAAGCGGCAGGTGAGGACCCCGTTGGGGTTTGCTCCGCAGACCGAGGCGGGGGCATGCAAAAGGCATTATAGCACAAACCCCTCTGCTTGTAAAGTATTTTTTTAAAAAAATCCCCTCTGCCCGCAGCGCCGCCGAAAAAAAGCGATTTTTATTCAACTTTTTGTGTTTTCGGTCTTGATACTTTCTTTATTTTCTGCGATAATGTATTATATATTTACTAAAATGAGGGATTCCCATGGATCAAAACAAAGCACTGGCGCAACTCCTGTTCCCGACGATCGACAAAACGCCCGCCGATTACGAGGCGCTGTATCCGCCGCGCGATTTGCCCGAGGGCGCGCGCGTGACTCGGTTCGCCCCCTCCCCTACGGGGTATCTTCACATCGGCGGCCTGTTCGGCGCGCTTGTGGACGTGCTCACGGCCAAGGTTTCCGGCGGCGTCTCCTATCTGAGAATCGAAGACACCGATAAGAAGCGCGAGGTGGAAGACGGCGTTTCCGGCATCACGGACGGCATGCAGGCCTTCGGGGTGACGTTTGACGAGGGCGTCACCGGATTCGGAACGGAAACCGGCGCTTACGGCCCCTACACGCAGAGTCAACGCGTGGAGATCTATCAGACCGTTGCGAAATCGCTGGTTGAAAACGGGCTGGCCTATCCCTGCTTCTGCTCGGCGGACGATCTGAACGCAATCCGCGAGCAGCAGGAGGCCGAGGGCGCGGATATCCGCGGCTATTTCGGCAAATGGGCAAAATGCCGCAACCTTTCTTATGAGGAAATCGAGGAGAATCTCCGCGCCGGAAAAAGCTGGGTGCTCCGCTTCCGCTCTGACGGCAGCCCGGAAAAGCGCATCTTCTTTGAGGATCTGATCCGCGGCAAAATCGAAATGCCGGAAAACATCATCGACGAGGTGCTGCTCAAATCCGACGGCATTCCGACCTATCATTTCGCCCACTGCTGCGACGATCATTTCATGCGCACGACCCACGTCATCCGCGGCGAGGAGTGGATCTCCTCCGTGCCCAAGCACATCGCGCTGTTCAAGGCCTGCGGCTACAAGGTGCCCAAATACGCGCACACGCCGCAGGTGCTGAAGCTGGACGACGAAACCGGCGACAAGCGCAAGCTTTCAAAACGCAAGGATCCCGAAGCGGCCGTCAGCTTTTTTGTGGAGGAGGGCGTGCCCAAAGAGAGCCTGACGGAATATCTGCTCACCCTGCTCAGCTCCGGCTTTGAGGACTGGCGGCGGGCCAACCCGGACGTTCCGGCCATGGACTATCCGTTCAATCTCAAAAAAATGAGCTCCAGCGGCTGCCTGTTCGATCTGGTCAAGCTCAACGACGTGAGCAAAAACGTGATCTCAAAATTCACCGCCGCCCGCGTCTATGCGGACGTCGCCGCGTGGGCGCAGGTCTATGACCCTGCGTTTTACGCCGTTTTCACCGCCGATCCCGCACGATCGACCGCCGCGCTGAACATCGACCGCGAAACGCCGAAGCCGCGCAAGGACATCGCAAAATGGAGCGAGGTCAAGGCGTATCTCTCTTATTTCTTCAACGAATTCTATACCCCGGACCTGACGCTGCCGGAGAACATCGCGCCTGCGGACGCCGCGGCGATCTGCGCGGCCTACGACGCAGCTTTCGATCTGACGGATGACAAGGACCAGTGGTTCACGCGCATCAAGGCCCTGTGTGAACCGCTGGGCTTCACGCCGAACGTGAAGGATTACAAAAAGGATCCGACGGCCTTCAAGGGCCATGTGGGCGACGTTTCCACCGTGATCCGCGTCGCGCTGACCGGACGGCGCAACACGCCCGATCTTTACGCCATCATGCAGCTGCTGGGCGAAGCGGAGATCCGCGCACGTCTGGCCGCCGCTGCCGACGCATTCCGCAAAAACGCATAAGGAGCGATACCATGGAAGAACCCAATACTGTTTCCAATTTCATTCACGACTTTATCGACGAGGACCTTGCCGCCGGCGTCAACACCCGCGTGCAGACCCGCTTCCCTCCCGAGCCGAACGGCTACCTGCATATCGGCCACGCCAAGGCGATCTGCATCGATTTCAGCACAGCGGAAAAATACGGCGGGATCTGCAACCTGCGTCTGGACGATACGAATCCCTCCAAGGAGGATGTGGAGTATGTTGACGCCATCAAGGAGGACATCGCCTGGCTCGGCTATCACTGGGAAAACGTGCTCTACGCCTCGAGCTATTTCGATTTCATCTATGACTGCGCCATTCAGCTGATCAAGAAGGGCAAGGCCTATGTCTGCGACCTGACCGCCGATGAGATCCGCGATTACCGCGGCACGCTCATGGAGCCGGGCAAAAACAGCCCGTACCGCGACCGCTCGATCGAGGAGAATCTGGAGCTCTTTGCCCGCATGACGGCCGGGGAATTCCCCGACGGCAGCCGCACCCTGCGCGCGAAGATCGACATGGCCTCGCCGAATATCAACATGCGCGACCCCGTGATCTACCGCATCGCGCACGTGCATCATCACCAGACCGGCGACAAATGGTGCGTCTATCCGATGTATGACTTTGCGCATCCGCTTTCCGACGCCCGCGAGCGCGTGACCTACTCGCTCTGCTCGCTGGAATTTGAAAACCACCGGCCGCTGTACGACTGGTTCATCCGCGAGATCGGCTTTGAGGAGCCGCCGCGCCAGATCGAATTTGCCCGTCTGAATATCAACTACTGCGTCACGAGCAAGCGCAAGTGCCTGGAGCTGGTGGAGAAGGGCTATGTCGAGGGCTGGGACGATCCGCGCATGGTCACCCTTTGCGGCCTGCGCCGCCGCGGCTACCCCGCCGCCGCCATCCGCGAATTCATCAACCGCATCGGCGTATCCAAGGCCTACAGCGTGGTGGATTACGGCCTGCTGGAAGCCTGCGTGCGCGATGAGCTGAACGCCAACGCCCCGCGCGTGATGACCGTGCTGCATCCGCTGAAGGTCGTGATCGACAACTATCCGGCCGGGCAGAGCGAGGCCATCGAGGTTGAGAACCATCCCGATCACCCGGAGCTTGGCACGCACACGGTGCAGTTCTCCCGCGAGCTCTATGTGGAGCGCGACGATTTCATGATCGAGCCGGTGAAAAAGTATTTCCGCCTGTATCCCGGCAACGAGGTGCGGATCAAGAGCGCCTATTTCGTCACCTGCACGGGGTACGAAACGGATGAAACCGGCGAAGTGACCTGCCTGCACTGCACCTACGACCCCGCCTCCAAGGGCGGCAACTCGCCCGACGGACGCAAGGTGCGCGGCACGCTCCACTGGGTCAGCGCGGCCGACTGCGTGCCCTGCGAGGTGCGGCTGTATGACCGGCTGTTCAACGCGGAAAATCCCGGTGAAAACGGGAATTATCTGGATGATGTGAATCCG
>JAFZNN010000097.1 GCA_017550895.1 Clostridia bacterium | reverse complement strand
TCTTTTCTTTTTTCGGCTTCTTTTTCGGGATCAGCTGCAGCTTGATAAACAGCCACCTGACCGAAAGCGAGATCTCTTCATTATAATGGACGATGACCACGACGCGCACCCACAGCAAAAGCAGCAGCAGCGCGATGATTCCGAGAATGATCCAGAGAGCGGTCATGACGGCATTCCCTCCTTTCCCTCAATCTGACTGTGTTTCCGCCTCCTGCGCGGAGAAAAAGCTGCGCACCTGAACGCCCTGCGCGCTGTCGATCTGCTCCGCATCCGGCTCCTGCGCGGGCGGCTTTTCCGGCAGCTCCGGCAGGTCGGCCAGCGAGGTCAGGCAGAAGCAGCGCAAAAACGCGGGCGTCGTGCCATAAAGCAGCGGACGACCGGGCAGCTCGAGCCTGCCCTTTTCTTCCAGCAGGCCGCGCTGACAAAGCGTGGAAATCACGCCGGAGCAGTCCACGCCGCGAATCTGCTCGACATAGGCCTTGGTCACCGGCTGATTATAAGCGACCACGGCAAGCACCTCGAAAGCGGCAGGCGAAAGCGGCGTATTCTTTTTGATATCCAGCACCGTGCGCACCTGCTGCGCATACTCCGTACGCGAGCAGAGCTGATACTGCGCGCCGAGCCGCAGCAGACAAACGCCGCTGCCGCGCGCGTCGAGCGTTTCCGCAAGCTGCTGCATCGCCTGCTGCACCTGCGAAAGCTCGACCTCCAGCGCCTCCGCGATGCGGGCGGCTTCCAGCGGTTCTCCCGCCGCAAACAGAATCGCCTCGCACGCGGCGGATAAAGCTTCATTCGTCATAATCGAGCTGCGCCTCCTCTCTGCCGTGCACCAATGCAACGGCGGCGTTTTCGCCCTCACCCTCCACGGTGATGCGCTTGGCCTTGACCATGGCCAGCAGCGCAAGGAAGGTGGCCACCATTTCGGAGCGGGACGTCGACTGTTCAAAGAACGCGCTGAACCGATGGCCGCCCGACGATTTCAGCCGGTCGATGATCACCTGAAACCGCGAGGTCACGGAAACGATCTTGTGCGCGACGATGCCGCGAAACGCCTCCACCGGCGGCGGCAGTCTGCGCTGCCCCTTGCCGACCGCGGCAAGATAGGATTTGAAAATCAGAAACGGTTCGTGAATGCGCGTATAGGTCAGGTCGGCCTCGATCTTCTCCGGCGGATGCTGATAGAATTCAAAGCCCTTTGCGCAGTCGTGGAGCTTGGCGGCCACGAGCTTGCAGTCCTGATACTCCGTCAGCTCGCCGCGCAGCTCCTCCACGAGCTTCTCCGCCTCCTCATGCACAGGCAGCAGCGACACGGTTTTGATATAGAGCAGCCGCGCCGCCATTTCGAGGAATTCACTGGAAACATCCAGATCCTCCTCCTGCATTTGCCGCACATAGGCCAGATACTGTTCGATGATTTCAAGGATCGGCACATCGTTGATGCTGACCTTCTTTTTTCCGATCAGCTGGAGCAGAAGATCCATCGGGCCTTCAAAGACCTCCAGCTTATATTGCAGTTTTTCCACAGATACTCTCCAATGATTTATGATAGAAACGCGCGGAACGGCAGGCCGGTCAGCCAGTCAAAGCCGTTGAGCAGTTTCGTTGACAGGAATGAGAGCGGCGCAGTCAGCCAGCCCATGATCAGCAGCGCGAAGACCGCCAGGCGGATATAGCGCTCATACTGCATGATCTTGAAATACAGCTCCGTGGGCAGCACGAGCGAAACGACGCGCGAGCCGTCCAGCGGCGGGATCGGCAGCAGATTGAACACGGCCAGGCTCACGTTGACAGAGGCGGCAAAATAGAAGAACAGCTCCGTCACCTGCGCGACGATCGATCCGGTCCTTGCAAGCCAGAGATCCGCGCCGTGGCGCAGAAGCAGGAACGCCAGCGCCATAAGCAGATTGGAAGCCGGGCCGGCGGCGGCCGTGAGGGCCATGCCGACTTTGGGATTCTTGAATCTTCTGGGATTGACGGGCACGGGTTTCGCGTAGCCGAAGCCGACAAGGAAGATCATCAGCGCGCCGATCAGATCCAGATGCGCCAGAGGCGAGAGCGTCAGGCGCCCCTGCAGCCGCGCCGTATCGTCGCCGAGCTTGTTTGCCGCCCAGGCGTGCGCGAATTCATGCACGGGCAGCGTGCAGAAGACGACAAAGACGATCGCGAAAAAGTTGATGATGATCGAGATGCCGGGCGCTTCGCCCCGCATTAAACTGCGGATCAGTTGTAAGAGCATGATACATCCTTCCCGACCGGATGCGTTCCGGTCACAACGCGCGGCAGGCCGTTCAGGTCAGGGCGCACCGCAACACAATGAAATGAAAGTCTAAGCAGCTGCGCGACGGCGTCGGTCTGCGTTTCGCCGCATTCCAGCGCCGCAGCTTCACACAGCGGCAGCCAGTCCTTAGCGATCGCGCGGTAAAAATCCAGTCCGTCCGCGCCGCCGTCCAGCGCCGCAGCCGGTTCCCGCTGCACTTCCCGCTGCAGAGCGGGCAGATCGGCGGACGCAATATAAGGCGGGTTTGACAAAAGCAGATCCGCGCGCGGCAGACCGAAAGCGGCGGGCCCGTCAAACAGGTCCCCCTGCAGCAGCACGGCATTCTCAGCGCCGAGCCGCCTGCGGTTTTCTTCCAGATAAGCGAACGCGTCCGGTTCTTTTTCGACCAGATAGACGCGGGCGTGCGGGAGCAGCTTCGCGACGCTCAGTCCCACGCAGCCCGTGCCCGCGCAAAGATCGAGAATCACAGGCGCGGGGTGCGCCGCCAGCAGCTGCACGGCAAATTCAACCAGCAGCTCCGTTTCCGGGCGCGGGATCAGCACGCCTGCGCCGACCGCAAATGAAAAGCCGCAAAACGCCCATTCGCCGAGCAGATACTGCACCGGCTCCCCTGCGATCCGCCGCTCAAGCAGCGCCGCATACGATTGCGCCGCCGCCGGAGAAACCGGCGCATCGGAAAGCAGGATCTCCGTCTGCGTGCAGCCGGCCGCCGATTCCAGCAGCCAGCGCGCTTCGGCCGCGCTGTTGTCGATCCCGGCTTGCGCAAGCCGCGTCTGACCGGCGCGCAGCCATTCGCGCAGCGTCACGCCTGCGGCTCCTGCGGCGCGGCAGGCTCCTGCGCTTCTTCGGGCGCTGCCTCTTCATCTGCAGGCACATCCTGC
>JAFZNN010000096.1 GCA_017550895.1 Clostridia bacterium | reverse complement strand
GACGACCATTTCATCATCCAGCTCGGGATCGAACGCGATACCCCAGGTGATGTTGGCGTCTTCGTGCGCCTTCGCGGTGATGATCTCGGCTGCGCTCTCGACCTCTTCCAGATCGACGTTCTCAGAGGCGGTGATGCTGATGATCACGCCCTTCGCGCCGGAGATGGAGGTCTCAAGCAGCGGGCTGGAAACTGCCATGTTCGCAGCGACCTCTGCCTTATCCTTGCCCTTGGCGCGGCCGACGCCCATGTGGGCATAGCCGGCGTCCTTCATCACGCTGGTCACATCCGCGAAGTCCAGATTGATGAAGCCGGGGATCTTGATCAGTTCGGAAATGCTCTTGACGCCCTGCAGCAGCACCTCGTCGGCCTGCGCGAACGCCTCGGCAATGGTCTTTCTCTTTTCGTCCATCGCGCGCAGACGGTCATTCGGGATGACGATCAGACTGTCCACCTGCTCGGCAAGCTTGGTGATGCCTTCCTGCGCCTGGATCATGCGGCGCTTGCCCTCAAACTTGAAGGGCTTGGTCACGACGCCGATGGTCAGGCAGCCCTGATCCTTCGCCGTAGCCGCAATCAGCGGCGCAGCGCCAGTGCCGGTGCCGCCGCCCATGCCGGTGGTGATGAACACCATATCCGCGCCCTTGAGCGCATCGGCGATGGCGTCCTTGCTCTCCTCGGCCGCTTTCAGGCCGATCTCGGGCTTGCCGCCGGCGCCCTGGCCGTGCGTGGACTTTTCGCCGATCTGAATCTTATTGGTCGCCTTGGAATGCACGAGCGCCTGCTTATCGGTATTCACCGCGATAAACTCCGCGCCGAGCACGCCGTTTTCGATCATGCGGTTGACTGCGTTTCCGCCGCCGCCGCCCACGCCAATGACTTTGATCTGCACTGCGCTTTCAAATTCATTGTCTATTTGAAATGCCATTGAGAAAAACCCCCTGTAAATAGTATTATTGTTCTAGGATTCGTCAGTACAACAGGATTATCTTACCACGCTTTCCGCTAAAAAACAAGCGCATTTTAAAAAATTCTTTGGAAATCGAAATTTTTTAACAATTTCGCCATTCATGCTTCATTTCCGCCCGCCGTTTTTATACGGTTCAACAAGGCGCAGATGGACCGCACGCTGGCAAAGCAGCTGCGTTCCACGCGGGTCGGGTGAATCTGCCAGCCCGCATCCTCCAGCGCCGCAAGCAGCTCAATGAGCGCGAGCGAATCCAGCAGACCGCTCTCAAGCAGCTCCTCGTCGGGCGCCGGCGGGGCTTCCAGCCCGCAGGCGTCGCAAAGCAGCAACGCGACCTCACGCTCCGTCATGCCGTTTCCTCCTCACAGACGTAATTTGCAGTTCTCGCTGACCGACGGCGCCGCCTGCACCCGCAGCTCCGCCGGGATCATATAGGCCGGCAGCCGCTCCGCCAGCGCCGCGCGGATCTCTGCCGCCGTGCGCGTTTCGGACAGCACCGCCGCCCGCAGACGCAGCACCGTTTCGCCGCGCCGCACCGTTGTGACCGTGCAGGCTTCCACACCGGGGATCGCTTCGATCGCCAGACGCACCTCCGCCGGTTCGATCCGGAACCCGCCGAGCTTGACATAGCCGCTCCTCCGGCCCGTACAGAACAGCCAGCCGTCCCGGATCTCTCCCCCGTCGCCCGTATGGTAAGCGGTCACAGGCGCGGGATCGCCGAGATAGCCGCCGAACACGCTCGCGCCGGCAAGCACGATCTCGCCTTGCTCGATCCGAATCTCACAGGAGGCCTGCGTCGGGTCGCCGCAGGGCAGACGCGGCCAGGCCGTCATCTCCGGCGTGATCTCGGAGGCGCAGACCGCGCAGGTCGCTTCCGTCGGCCCGTAGGCATTCAGGATCCGCAGATGCGGAAACCGCGCGAACAGGCCGGCCGCCACCGCAGGCGTCAGCGGTTCGCCGCAGAAAAAGATGCACCGCAGCCGCGGCAGGGACGCGGCCGAAAACTCCGGCATCAGCAGACAGTGCCGCGCGAAGGAGGGCGTCATCACCGCCGCATCCGGCGCGGCCTGCTCCAGCGCGGGCAGCAGCGCCGCATGGCTCGAAAGCTCCCGCGCGGTCAGCGGCCGGAACGCGGTACCGGTGCAAAGCGCAAAATAGACGTCTGCATCGCTCAGGTCAAAAGAAAGACGCGCGTGATTGAGCACCGTGCCGCCTGCGCAGGCCGTCAGCGCCTCCTGCCGCAGCAGCATCCGCTGCGCAAAGGCTTTCAGATTGCCGCGCGTGATCGGCACGCCCTTCGGCACGCCGGTGCTGCCGGACGTAAACAGAATGTAAGCAAGATCGGCGTCCGTTCCGGCAAAGGCCGTCAGCGGCGTCCGGGCGGGCAGCGTTGTTTCATCGATCACATCCGTCGCGCCGGACTGCGCGCGGATCGCCGCCAGCCGGGCCGGCGGCAGACTGCTGTCACAGGGCACATACGGCCGCCCCGCCATCAGGCAGGCCAGAATGCCCGCGAGCATATGCGGCTCCTTGTCGCCAATCAGAAGCACGGGCGCGCGGCTGCCCGCAAGGTCGGCGGCATACCGCGCCGCAAGCGACCATAACTGCGCAAAGGTCAGTGTCGTTTCCGCCGAGCGGTAGGCGGGTCGTTCCGCGTTCTGCGCAAAGGAACGCGCCAGCAGCTCAGTCACGGAGCTGCTCCTTCGGGATCAGCGCCGGATCATACAGCACCTTGGAGTGGTTGACCAGCACCAGCTCCCTGGCGATCTCTTCGCCCGTTTTTTCGTCCGACACCAGACGGTACACCTTGCTGTTGCGGTAGTAGTCGTCGCCTTCGCGGGAGAAATAATGATCCTCCTCGGTCATGCGGTAGCGCCGGCCGAAGGAACGCAGGCTGCGCAGCTCGCCGCAGAGATAACCGTTTTCGATCCAGATCAGCAGCTGCACGGGCTGATCGGTCGTATTCTTGAAGCGGTAGTCCAGCCGGTTATAGAAGACGGAGGTGCCTGTCCCGAAGGGCACGCGCCGCCGCTCATCCGGAAACATGGCGTCGGTGTGATGGTGCAGCTCCGTGACGGTCAGAGGACTGTGCAGCACGAGCCAGTGCACCATATTCGCCATCTGACACAGACCGCCGCCGATCGCGCTGCCCAGCCCCTTGCGGGTGCTGAGCGTCAGGCCCGGCAGATAGCCGTCCTTCTCCGACGGATGGCCGACCGCACGCCAGAACGAAAAGGTTTCGCCCGGCGCGATCACCAGCCCGTGAAGGCCGCGCGCGGCAAGGGCCAGATTCGTCGCTTTATTCTTCTGCAGCTGCGGATCCACGCCGGCCAGCTGCCGTTCGATCAACGAAACATGGCTTTTCACGATATGGGGCAGGGGTTCGGTCTGCATCCTGCGCGCATAGCGCTCCCCACGGAACAGATCCGACGCGTTTTTCAGTACAATGCCCTTCTGCACCGAAATGCGATAGGTCAGCGGACTGATCTCGCAAAACAGCTTTCTCGGCACGGTATCCTCTCCTTCAGCTTCATCCGCACAATTGCCGTCCCCGGCAGAAAAACAGCCGAAGCGCCGTCGCCGCGGTCCTCGGCTGTTGTCACACATTTTTATCTTCAGGCAAATCCGCCGTCCACGCGGCGCTCAGTCCGCATCATGCTGCGCGACCAGCGCTTTGAAATGCGCGCCCTTATGCTCATAATCCCGATAGACGTTGTAGCTCGAGGCGCCGGGCGAGAGAATGCAGCTCTTGCCGGGCGTCGTCAGCCGGAAGGCCGCCTCCACGGCCGCCTCCATGTCGTCGGCAAAGACGATGGTCTTTGCGCAGCCGCTCTCCTTGAGCCGTTTGCAGATCTCCGTGCCGGAATCCGGCAGGCCGATCAGATTGCGCACCCGGCACTCGGCAAGATAGGCCTCAAAATCCGCATAGCCCCGCTGGCGCTCGGTGCCGCCGAAGATCAGCGTATCCGCATCCGAAATCGCCTCCACAGCGCATTGCGTCGCCTCCGGGATGGTCGCCAGCACGTCGTTATAGAACCGGATGCCGCCGTGAATGCCGATCGGCTCGAGCCGGTGCGGCACGCCCGCGAACGACTCCACTGCCGACAGGATCGCGGTTTCCGAGATTTCCAGACACCGCGCCGCCTCAGCGGCCAGGCAGACATTCTGCAGACTGTGCCGCCCGGGCAGATGGGAATTCAGCTTCGCCGCCGCGACCACCGCCGCGTCCGCGCTGCTGCCCAGCGCGCCGATCCGGCGCACGGTCGGCGCGGCCCGATAAAACGCATAATACCGCTCCAGCGGCTGCTCGGCGTTGCACAGGAAATAATCGCCGCCGCCCTGATGGCGCAGGATATTCATCTTGGACGCCGCGTAGCCCGCGAAGCCGTTGTAATGATCCAGGTGCTCGGAATACAGATTCGTCAGCACCGCCACATGGGGGGAGGCGCTGGTGAACTCCAGCTGGTGGCAGGACATTTCGATCACCGCCACATCGAAGGCGTCCGCGTCGATCGCTTCAAACACCGGAATACCGATGCTGCCGATCAGGCAGGGATGCTTGCCGCCCGCGCGCAGCATCTCATAAATCAGCGTGGAAACGATGGTTTTGCCCTTTGTGCCGGTCACGCCGACGCAGGGGCAGGCGCAGAAGTGGAGAAACAGGTCCGTCTGGCAGGTGACGAATACGCCCTCGGGCACCGTCACGTCCTTGAGCGATACGCCGGGCGTCTTGATGACGATCCGGTAATCGCGCACGGCGTCCAGATAGTCCTTGCCGCAATGCAGGGTCACGTTGGGATCCGGCACCTGCAGCTCCCGCACGTCGGCGATGCCGATGTGCTTGTCCGGCAGGCTGCGGCGGATCATATCATAGGTGGCGCGGCCCTCGCGCCCGAAGCCGAGAATCAGCACGCTCGGCTCCCGCAAAAACTCGATCAGACGCTCCTGCACGCACTCACCCCCTTAAATTCAGAAAGATTAGAATATAGTATAACACAATATTTGACAGGATGCAAGAAAAAAATGAGCGCGCCGGCGGCGCGCTCATCTCTTTTGCGATTACAGACCGAAATAGGAGCGAAGGAAATCCGTCACCCAGACCCAGATGGGATTCCAGATCGGCGCAAACAGCGTCAGCAGCTGCGCGTTCATATCCAGATCGATTTCCTTGATGTTGAAGTTGGCGATCAGGCTCATAAACGCCATGATCAGCTCCTGCAGGCCTTCCGTGTTGATGTCCATAAGAAAAAGTCCCCCTTTTTCACGAATTTGCCGGAATCCGGCTGTGTTCCTTTATTATAATGCAGTTGCCCGCAATTGTCAACCGGGATTCTTTTAACAATTTGTTAACGCGTCAGACGCAATAGGCCTGATAGCGGTCGATCAGCGCGACGTCGGCCACCAGATCCAGCCAGAGCCCGTCCGCCCGGTACTCCTCGGCGGAGATTACGCCGTCCCGCCGCAGGGCGGCGGCAGCCGCGCCGTCCGTATACGGAATGAGGAATTTTGCGCGCGCCCGGGTCGGCGGCAGCGCCTTGGAAATCGCCTCGAGCAGCGCGTCCAGCCCGCGCCCCTCAAGCGCGGAAATCAGCACGGCGTTCGGCTCGGTATGAAACAGCGCGGCGCCTGGCAGATCGCATTTGTTGAAAACCGGAATGATCGGTTTGCCCGCGCAGCCCAGCTCGTCCAGCAGCTCATTCGTGATGCGCAGATGTTCCGCGCATTCCGGGTCGGCAGCGTCGCAGACGTTGAGGATCACCTTCGCGCAGGCGGCCTCCTCAAGCGTCGATTTGAACGCCTCGACCAGATGGTGCGGCAGGCGGCGGATGAAGCCAACCGTATCGATCAGCATCACGCGGCGCCCGTCCGGCAGGGTCAACGCGCGGGAGGTGGGGTCGAGCGTTGCGAACAGCTGATCCTGCACCAGCACGCCGGCTTCGGTCAGCGTATTCATCAGCGTGGATTTGCCGGCGTTGGTATAGCCGACGATGACCACAGTTTCCACGCCGTCCTTTTCGCGGCGCGCCCGCGCACGGGAACGGCGCTGCTCGAGCGCCTCCAGCTCATTCTCCAGCGCCTTGATGCGGCGGCGGATGTGGCGGCGGTCGGTTTCCAGCTTGGTCTCGCCCGGGCCGCGCGTGCCGATGCCCGCGCCGAGCCGGGAAAGCTTCGTCCCCTGCCCGACCAGCCGCGGCAGCGCATAGCGCAGCTGCGCGAGCTCGACCTGCAGCTTGCCTTCGTTGCTCCGCGCCCGTCCCGCAAAAATATCCAGAATCAGCGTCGTGCGGTCGATCACGCGCACGTCGGTCGCCTTTTCGATATTGCGCAGCTGG
>JAFZNN010000095.1 GCA_017550895.1 Clostridia bacterium | reverse complement strand
TTCATTGCTGCTCAGCTCCGGATCATTCTGCAGTTCCGTGAGATATTCACAAACGGAATAGGTGAAGGTTTTCCGGAGGTCTCTGGTGATATCAATCTCACCGTCGATGGTCGCTGCGATCTGCGCGGGCGCGACGCGGCAAGTGATTTTATACAGCCTCAAGCCGTCCATCACAACAGGGTGTCCCGAATCAACACGCTGCGGCGAGCCGCCCACCTGGAACATCCCCAGGCAGGTCGTGACGGTCTCCGGCAAATGCACATAGAAGTTCACGCCGATCGTGCCGTCGAGCGTCAAAGAGTGCGCATAGATGTAGGTCTGCGAAAACAGGGCGTAGTCTTCTTCGGCCTGCGTGAGCACGTCGTAATTCTGCACATGATCTTTCAGCTGCTGACTGAGCGCGTCATAGGCGCTGCGCGCCTGGTCAATCATCGCTGCGCTCGCGGCAGAGGACGTCACATCGCCGATGGAATCGATCAGCTGTTCCACATGGTCGACCATGGCCTGCTCCTCGGCGGAGAGTCCCTGCACTGTCAGGGACAGGCTGATCCCGCCGCCGCCGGAATTGAGCGCGTCGGAATAGTCCCAGTTCAGCGTGCCGGTGAATTCGCCATCGGGAGATTGTGAGAGCGTATCTTCGCTCAAGTGGACGTCAACCTGACAGATGAACGGCAGCGGGGTGTTTGCCGGGATCGCGATCATCAGACTGCCGTCATTCATGCTCGCGCCGGGTGCGTCTGAGGTCAGATAATAATCATTGAGTGTGCCGTTCGATTCGCAGAACAGTACAGATCGATGGAAGTTGATCTGGAAGCTGCTTTGCTCGGTCGTATAATTGACCCCGTTCTGCTTGGTCATATTTGCGCATTCATCCACACGCAGCGCAAAGGACGTCGGCGCGCTGCTGTAGCTGAGCGTGACCGCATCGGGCACCTGCGGCGGTTCCGGCGCCAGAGGAAGCTCCCTGGCATAGAGGTTGACGGTGGTCCCGGTCACCGGGACATACGACGACGCTTTATTGCCGTCCTCATAGCTCCAGCCGTCGAACTTGAATTGCTCATCCGCCGTCATACCTGCGGGCTTGACGTCGCTGCGCAGATAGATTTGCAGGTTGTCGTCATCATCATAGAAAAAGTTGAAAATCCTGACTGCCGCGATGTCACTGTCAATGGGGGTGTTTTCGGTGGTGATGGTGATCGTGTTGCCGGTCACGGACGAATCATAATGCAGATGCGGCGTGGCGGCCGGATCGATGATCAGATTGACCGTGAAGAGCGTCGGGGTGTCGTTGAGCGCGGCGGCGGCGTCGTCGATCTGCGCCTGCGTATAAGTTGTGTAGCCGTCCCTGAGGTCGTCGAGGATCGCCGCGGCGTCATCGAGCACGTCGGTCACCCAGTGGTAACCGTAGGTGACATAGCGCTGCAGCATGCTGCTGTAGGCCGCGCGCAGCGCCGAGGAATTGACGGGATCAACGTTCTCCGACTTCCAGCCGAGGTAGAGGCCGTCGGGCGCGGTCGCGCCTTCATCCAGATCCTGATAGGCGCCGGGCGACTGGAAGGAATCGACAATGGTATAGTGATCATACGTGAGCCCCTGGCTGTAAATACTCATCGACAGATCCGTGATTGCCGGGCCCGCGGCGGGCGCATCCGTGACAAACAGGTGCAGCAGCGAGCCGTCGTTGCCGAGATTCAGATTCATCGTGCCGAAGGTGCCCGGCGTCATGGAATGCACGCCGGAGCCGACCTGATAGAAATAGGCGATCGAGCTGTCGAACTCCGACGTCGTGATAAGGGGATCGCCGCTGCCGTTCCACACGCGCAGGAATTTCACGGCATGCGAGGGATCGGTCGTGGTCACGTAGCCGCCGCGCACATATTCGCCTTTCCCGTTGTCGTTGAAGCTCCGGCCGAAGGGCGTGAAGCCCTGCGCTTCCAGATCCTGCGTCGCGGTTTGGGAGGGGGCGGGAGAGCACGCGATCGCCAGCTGCGAAATAAACTGCGTGCCGGCGGCGTAGGTATATTCCGTCGCGGCCGGCGCGGGATAATCGGCGTAAACGTGCGTGCCCGCCGGCATCGCGGCGGTCAGGCTGTCGGCGGCGGCGTCGATCTGCGCCTGCGTATAGGTGGTGTAACCACCTCTGAAATCGCCGAGGATGGCGCTCGCCGTACTCATCGCATCCGTCAGCTCAGTGGAGGCTTCGCCGCGGTCATAGCAGCCCTTCGCCACGCGGTAAGCCGCGCGCAGCGCGTCGGAATTGACCTCGATGCAGGTGGACCGGTAGCCGATATAGTTGTAATCGCCGTCCGCGCCCGCGTTCAGATTCTGCGGATTGGCGATGTCCTGAAAGCTGGTGGCGATCGTATAGCCGTCATGAAGCAGCGTATTCTGCGCATAGTTTGCCGCGCCGTGATTGCACATCCCAAGCTCCGTGACCGCGGGGCCGGCTTCGTTATCACACGTGAAATAGAGCCGCAGATTGTCGCCGCTGTTGCCGCTGTTCAGATTGACCATTCCGTTGATTTCGTGAACCTGAAGGAAAGTGCAGACGCCATCGCCGAGGAAGCTGGACGCGTAGAACGGATCATCCGCGCCGTGCCAGATGCGCAGGGCCTTGATCGCAAATTCGGGCTCGGTGGTGGTTCTATAGCCGGCACTCACGTATTTGCCCCCGGTTCCGGCGTTGAAGCTGTTGCCGAAGGGCGTAGAGCCCGCGCCGAGGAGATATTCTACGCCATTGGAACTGTCATCGCTGGAAACCCACAGCACGATCTCGGAAATGAACTGCGTGCCGGCCGTGTAGTAATATTCCCGGTTGGAGCTCTTGGTGTAATCGTAAAAACCCATCTGCGCCTGCGTCTTGGGCGCAAGGGTCAGCATCCCCGCGGGAATCGCGGCCACCGTCATCACCAGGGCAAGCACAAGGGCCATCACTTTTCTGGCTTTCATTTTCACAACCTCCTGCATCAATCTGAATCATGCGCGGTTTCTTGCAGAAAAAACTTCTCCTTTTAAATAATAGCACATAGTTAGATTTAATTCAATAAGAAAAATGGAAGAATTCGAAGCGGGATGATGCAGATCGAATGAGGGATTTTAAAAGGAAAGCGTTTTATAGGGAACGCTGCTTTCAGCGGTGCAGGACGCCGTGAACTGAATCTTCATTCCATTGCATCTCATAATTGTAATTTGATTTATTTCTGCGCCTGCGGCGTATCCGGAACGACGAAACGTCGTTCCCTACACGAGTGTAATACATAGTAAAACCCATTTGAACTTCAAAAGACCTCCCGTACAGGGAGGCCTTTTTAATAATTGGTGATGCTATTTTGAATGCGTTCGCCGTCGGGCGGGTCGGTTTGTGCGGAATGATTCGCGGTGTTCCCTACCGTTCGTTGCCCAAAGAATCATTATGCGCCTGCGGCGCATCCGGAACGCTGAGGGCAGCGTTCCCTACGGTTCGTTGCCCAAAGAATCATTATGTTTATTTGAATCATTATGCGCCTGCGGCGCATCCGGAACGCCGGGACGTCGTTCCCTACGGCCCGCCGATGGTTTGTACGGGATTCCGCATTGAAATCCGCGCCGACGAAAAAGCCGCCCGGGGCCGGGCGGCTTTCTGCATAGTATTTGGTCATTTTTGCGTTCCGCGCGGTCATTCGTCCTGCTGCGGGAAATAATTGATCGCGGCGTCGTAATAGGGAAACAGGGCCGTGAGGAGCTGCACAAGATTGTTATAATCACTATCTGTTTCTTTCAGACGTGATATCAGCTGATGCGCATACATGAGCGGGGAGAAGTTCTGGATCATTTCGAAATCTTCTCCGGAAACACTCACTATAATTCTGTAGCAGTCGCAGAGCAGCGCAGCGGGAATATCCGGAACTTCCACAAAATAATATTCTCCGCTCTCCTGCGCTGTCAGCGGAATCCTCTTGCCGTTCCTTTCCATCGCGAAGGTCAGATCGTCAATCGACCAGCCTTCTTTCAGCGTGAAATAGTGCCGGGCTGCCGTGCCGCTGCGCAGCACAAGGCTGGAGCCGTAATATTCCACCATATTCAATGGGTTGACGGTTAACTCACTGTCAACCATATTTATATAATTTATGTAGACTACATTCGGATTAATATAATATTCGTAATATTCAAAAGGTGCACTCATGTACGACGGCCTGTATCCGAAGTATTTGTTTGCCCAATAGCCGTAGTTTGCAAGCGTCGCCGCCAGCGCGACCAGCCCTTCATTTTCTATTAACGAAGGCGTATTCTGGATTTCATTAAAATACGCCATGACGGAATAATATTCTACAGGTTTCGGCGCGTCACCGATCAGAATGGCGCATTCAATATCCGATTCGATCTGCGCGGGCGCGACGCGGCAGGTGAATTTATACAGCTGATCTTCGTTCAGGGTGATATAATCGTCCAGATCGATCGGCACATCCTGCACATACCGCCCGTCCACACGGAATACTGCATGGACGTCGTCGCCGGCCAGCGGAACATACACATAGAAGTTCACGCCGATCCTGCCGTCGAGCGTCAGGGAGTGCGCGCCGACATGGCAATTGTCCATATTAGCAAGATACACTGACTCGGCCGCAGTGAGCGTATCGTAGTTGGTCACAAGCGTTTTGAGATAATCGGTCAGCGCGTCATAGGCGCTGCGCGCGGCGCTGATATTCGCTTTGCAGGCTTTTGAGTATGCCACCGGACCGATCGCGTCGATCAGGTCGATCACCGCGGCGACCTGCGCGAGCTGCTCGGCGGAGGGATCCGGCACCGTCAGGGTCAGGGAAACTGTGCCGGAGCCGGAATTCTCCGTGTCACGCCATAAATAATCCAGCGTGCCGGTATATTCGCCGGGTTGCGCGTTATCGAACGCGGCCGCGTCGATATGGATGAAGCCGTGACAAATATACGGCGCAGGTGTGGATTCCGCAACCGTAAATGAACAGGAAGCAGCGTTTCTAACCGGAAAAGCGCCGTCAGAAGACACCGTAAAAGGAATGACCGCGTCGTCTGTTTCGTTGCGCAGCAAGCCGTCCTGCAGTTCCGCAAGAAAATTGCAATTATTCGTATAGACATAGACGGATTCCAGATTTTTTTCCATCCCCGCAAGATCATTGACGCGGAATTCAAAGGCGGTCTGCGTATCGCCGTAATTGATCGTGATCGCCTCGGGCACCTGCGGCGGCTGCGTCGTCGGCGGCACTTCCTTTTCCGATGCGGTCAGAAACGTAAAAGTCTGCGTGAGCCGCAGCGCCTGCGGGCAGGCGGAGTTATTGGTCTGCAGCCACTTGCCGAAGGTATAATACGGATCCGCTTTGATGAAATCGGGCATGGAATCGGCGGGCACATAGAAGCAGATGCAGCCGTCGGCGTCATAATAGAATTCATAAGGCGCCGCCTGATCAAACGTCATCCGGATCGGATCGTTCCGGGTGTCGAACACCTCGCACGGCGCACCCTCCACCAGGAAGTGCAGATGGGGTGAGTCCGTATCGTTTAAAAAGAACGAGACACTATAGAATTCGGGAAGCTCATCCAGCGCGGCGGCGGCAGCGTCGATCTGCGCCTGCGTAAAGGTAGTGAAGCCGTCCCGCAGATCGTCCAGGATCGCAGCGGCGTCGTCGAGCGCGGAATTGTACCAGAAGCGGTCTCCGCCTTCATACAACTGCTTACTGGCGGCGTAGGCCGTGCGCAGCGCGGAGGAATCAACGGCGGTGAGGCCGATGGTTCTCCAGGCAAGATAATTGTAATCGCCGCCCGCGCCGGCATTCAGATCCTGATTGGTGCCGGGGGACTGGAAGGAATCGGCAATGCTGTATCCGTACTGCGAGAGCGGATTGATCAGTCTGTTCATGGCAAGCTCCGTGACCGGCAGACCGGCGGCGGGATCCGCGGAGACAAACAGGCGCAGATTGCTGCCGTTGTTGCCGTAGTTGAGGCTGAGCTTGCCGAAGGTGTCCGGCGTCTGTGCCGACGCGCCGGCGCCGACCTGATAATAGAAAACGGTCGTGCCGTCCACCTGCACCGACGTAACGTCGGGAGCATTGCCGCCCTTCCACACGCGCAGCGCCCGCACGGCTTGCGCGGGATCGGTCGTGGTCTTGTAGCCGCCGCGTATATAATCGCCGCCCGTGCCTGCGTTGAAGCTCTGCCCGAACGGGGTGAAGCCCATGCGCTGCAGATCCTGCGTCGCTGTCTCGGTGCCGGACGCGGAGCAGGTCACGGCGATCTGAGAAACGAACTGCGTGCCGGCGGCGTAGGCATACTCGGCGCCGCCCGGCGCGGGATAATCGGCGTAAACGTGCACGTGCGCAGGCAGCGCAGCCGTCAGCGCATCGGCCGCGGCGTCGATCTGCGCCTGCGTGGACGTGGTATAGCCGTCGCTCAGATCGGCAAGGATCGCTTCGGCCGCATTCAGCGCGTTCCTCAGCGCGTTGCCGTATTCAGCGGTGCGTACAGTGTAGGCCGCCGCCGCATGATACGCCGCGCGCAGCGCATCGGA
>JAFZNN010000094.1 GCA_017550895.1 Clostridia bacterium | reverse complement strand
GTATTTGTAAAAGGTCGGATAATGCCGGCGGATCGTGCCCATCGGCAGGAAAAGCCTTTTTAATATATATTTCATTTTACCGGCCGGGCCGCCGCCGTAGCGCCGGACCTTGCTGCGCACGGTGTTCTGCAGCGTCCCGTGCGCGCCGGAGCCGATCATGTAGTTGAGCGTCTCCCGGTCCGCTTCGGTCAGTGCGCCGTCACCGAACAGATGCATCGCGAGCGCGCGGTTCTTTTCTTCGAAGGCGCCGACGCCGAGCCGCGCGCACGCGGCGAAAACCGCATCCCAGTCAAGCGTCAGGCGCCGCAGCATCACGTAGGTATCCAGCACGGTGCGCAGCCCCGTGCCGCCCTTCTCGAAATGGTCCCAGGCATGCGCCACGGCGTAGAGGTAGAAATCCTCCGGCGTGAAAGCGAATTCAGACTCCGCTTTCGGCACCAGCCGCGCCTTCACGTCGCCGAAATACTCGTTCAGCGCTTCCGGATAACCGGGGCCGAAGAGCGCCACATGCATCTGCATATTCGTGAGCGGCTTTTTAAAATAAACGTCATGGTGGCCGTCGCCGTAGCTCTGCGTTTCATAGCCCTGCGCGGTCATGATCGCTCTGACTTGCGCTTCTTTCTCCGGATCCACCAGAAGGTCGACGTCGGCGCTTTCCCGCATGCCAAACTGCGGATACCAGTCTTTCAGGACGGACCCCTTGAGCGGCATGTGCCAGATCCCGGCCTGATTGAGCGCCCGGCAGACGGCGGCGCGTTCGCTGTTGAGCACGACGGTTTTCCGCTTGGCCATTGCGATCGCCTGCCTGAATTCCGGCGTCTGCACGCCGGCGTCCGCAAGCGCGAGGCCGACAGCCGCAGCGAGCATATGCTTCTGCGCGAAGTAATAAACCCCGTCAAGATCCACGTCCGCGACGCGATCCGGATCCGCCTTTTGCTCGTTCACGGCGCATTTACAAAGATAAATGATTGCTTCAACCGAATTCATTGGAATCCTTTCGTCATGCCGAATCTCAGGCGTCCCGTTTCCGCCGGTCTGTTGCCGCCGGAATGCAGCGCTCTTTTTCCGCGTGATGCATCGGATTGCATCCGCGCCGGTCCTTGGTCAGCTTCCCGATAGCGCTAATACTGCATTATAATAAATATATATAATAAATATAACACTTGAAATGAATGATGTCAATATAGACAACAAAGAAAAAGAGAAAAAATAAAAAGCGAACGTGCGTATATTTTGTAAAAAATAGTGAAAATAATTTTAATATGAAAAAACAGCCCTGCAAGCTTCCGCTTACAGGGCTGTCGGACGATTATTTTAATTCGGCGCGACGACGGTTTTTTCCTCCGCCGCCGGCTCATAAAAGAGCGATACCACAAGTGTTTTAAGCGCATCGGCATCCGGATAAAACTCCATGAACTGCTCGCCCTCCACGCTTCTGCCCGGCAGGGGCTCTGCGTTGTTGATGCGATAGGAGGAGATCATCTCCGCCGTGTCGGACAGGGCGTTGACCGAGCAATCCGTCACCATAAAATCGGCGATGGCGCCATATGCCTTAATCACAAATTCATCCTTGCTCTTGGCATAGGCCGCGCGCGCGGCGACGCCGAGAGCCTGCAAATACTGCCGCTGGCGCGCCATACGCGCAATATTGGTTTCATCGCCCACGCCGGTACGTCCGCGGACATAATTCAGCGCGTGCTCCCCTTTCAGAAGCACGGTTTCGCCCTTCACGAGCGTTTCATCCACGTCGCCGAAATCATCCAGCACCTCGACCTGCACGCCGCCCACAAGGTCATTCAGCTTGGCAACGGCGTCCATATTGACCGCGAGGTAATGATCGATTTCAATGCCGTAGAGAAAATCCGAAACCGCGCGCACGGTGTTGCGGCAGCTCTGCGTCAGCCCGTCTCCGTAGGAATAGGCCAATGCCAGCTGCCCTGTAATGGTGCCGGCGCGCTCGCCGGTCATGCCAAGCACGGGAATTTCGGCCATCGTGTCACGGTTCAGCTGGATCACCTGGCAGACGTCGTAGGCTTCGTCAAAGACAAACAGCGTCAGAAAGTCCGCGCGCTGGGAATTGGTATAGGCAACGCTGCTGTTGAGCTTCCCCCGGCTGTCCAGACCGATGAGCAGCAGCGTTTCCACATTCTCCCTGGGCAGATAGGCCTGCCCGTCGATATAGATCGTCTGATCCGTATCAATGGAAGAATGCGTGGTGTCGATATCCGCATCCGCCTTCCGCACCGCGTATTTCTCGATCAAACGCATGCCGACAAACACAAGCGCCAGGATCGCCAGCGATGCAAAAAGCGCTGCGAGGAGTTTAAAAGTCGAACTTTTCATACTCTTCATAGCGCTTCCGCCTTACTGATGAATTTTTAAACGGGGATCAGTTATGCAAGGTTCAGTTTGCCTTGCTGCGCTTTCTGGAAACCGTCAGCGTGACAACAGCCGCCAGACCGCAGATCGCCGCAAGAGACCACAGAGCGGTCACGGAGAAATCAGCAGTTCTCGGAGACTCCACGCTGGAGGACGCCTTCGTCAGAAGGGCCACCGGGCACAGGTGCGCAAAGGTGACGGTCGCACCGCCGCTGCCGTTGTTCTTGCAGCTGGCAGTCTTTTCCCAACCGGTCTTGGCAAGATTCGCCTGATAACCGAGCACGGGCTCTTCGGGAGCGAGGTTCAGATCAAACGTCACTTTCAGGCTCAGGCCGGGCAGGGTGATCAGTTCGCCGGCAGCGCCGACAAGCGCCACGTCGAACATATCACGCGCAGTATAGCCCTTGCCGAGCTCGGGGATGAGGCTCGCCGGGTTGGAAGCATTCTTCAGCTCGTTGTAGAACTTGATGAGGGTATCGACGTCAATGCGCGGATCGGCCTTGCCGGCAAGCGCATCGGCGATCGGGGTGATGATCAGTTCGCCGTACGGATTCTTATCGCTGCGGAGATTGACGCCCCAGATGAAGCGGCCGTTCGAGTCGACGATCTGTGCATCATACTTCTTGTTGCGGTTTTCTTCTCTCTGCGCAAGCGCATCTTCCCAGGCCTTGCGGCGCGCCTCAGAGCCACTCTTCACTTCATCAAGCAGATGACCGTCACCGTAGGGCTCATAGGGGCCATACGGGAAATCATCTACCGGCTTCTCAGGCACAACGGGCGGGGTGCTCGGTTTGCTCGGGGACTTCGCTGCAAATGCTGCAGTTGCGCCGACGGTGCACAGCAACACCAGCGCCATAACAATTGCGATGAGCTTCTTCATAGGTGGTATCTCCTCTCAATTCTTATATTCTTTAAACTTAACCATTTAAGAATAAACATATTCATCCGTCAGCTTCGCCATCACGACAAAGCGACGGGAGTAATCGGTGCTGTAACAGGTAGAAAGCATCAGCACGCGATCACCGGATTGCGGTTTGTAATTCTCATCAAAAACCGCCTGCAGGGAACGAATCTGAAACATCTGGTCAAAGTAATCGGCATAAACCAATTCATTATTGAAATCATGATAATACAAAATGTGCGAGTTGTCAAGGGGTACGGCACAAAAAACTTTATAATGCAGTTCTTTTTCGGAGGAATATACAATAATCTCCTGACATTTCTTGAATGTTTCGGCATTTGTGTAGGTCGCCTGCAGTTTTCCGAACATTTCTCCGCTGGCCAGATGGTGCCCGTAGATGATGGTCACCGGGTCTGTGAAATCCGGCTCGTTGTAGTCCTCGATGAAAAGCGAACCGGCGTTGCTGTAGTGCCCGTACATATCCCGCCGCAGGTAGTAGTTGTTGTCCCCTTCATGGAACATCACGGGATAATCCACCGCCGTGCCGCTGATCCGCAGCCAGCCGACGACGTCCTCGCTCTCCTTGAGCAGCGTTCTGAAATCGATCGCGTTTTCGGACGCGGGTTTTGTTTTCGGGGTCCCGTCCGGATTGTTCTGGGCCGTTTCGTCCGCCTGCGTGGTCGCCGGACGGACGGTATATTTTTCAAATCCCGAGCGGCCGCTGCGCGTCACGATCGTGGCAATAATCGTGCCAACCACGCACAGAACGGCAAAAGAGATCCCGAGCGCAGTCAGGAATCGACGCCGTTTCACAGGAACATCGCCTCCAGTATTTTGGGATTGTCGGTAAACACCCGGCGTCCGTTCGCTTCCAGACGCTGCAGCGGCGCTTCGCCGAGCTTGTCGCGGATCGCCTGCATCGCCGGCAGCAGATTCGGCCGCCGCGTCGTCAGATTGTGACAGTCGGAGCCCAGCAGATGGATCTCGCCGCGCTCCATCATCGAAAACGCCAGGCGGCTGTAGCGCCGGTTGAGGAAGAACGACGCGTTTGCCTGAATGAGCACCGGCAGCCCGCGCAGGCGCTCCGCCAGACGGCGGTCATGCTGCAGCTGAATGAACCGGTCAATGTGCGCCACGAGGGGGATCAGCCCGGTTTTGTCGTAAATGCTGCCCAGCTCCTCCACGGCGCGATCCGGCCACTTGGTCATCGGCATTTCCACCAGCACAAGCGGCGTGCCGTCGATCTTCATATCCGCCAGCGTTTCGCAGTCGCTGATGCCTTCATAATAAGCGATCTCCGCGCCGGTGAGCACCATCGGGAGGATGGATTCCTGCCCCGACATGCCTTCGCGCAGCGCCTGATATGCTTGGCTGCGGCGGCGCAGGAAGCGCGCCGGCGATTCCGCATCGGCATAGAAATGCGGCGTCGCGATCATCAGGCCCACGTCATGCGCGGCGGAAAGGCGCAGCATCCCGAGAGATTCCTCCAGATCTGCGCTGCCGTCATCAATCGCAGGCAAAATATGAGAGTGAAAATCGATCATTTCTGTTCCGCTGATTCGTAACTCTCCGGCGTCTTATAATAGTTTCCATAATTCTTACTGTAATAGCGGCTGTACTTGCCGTATTTGCCGTACTTGCCGTATTTGCCGTACTTGCCGCCGTAGGCCTCCGTGCCGTTATACACGAAGCCGATGATGTTGGCTTCCACGAGCTTGAGCTGCTCCATCGCCTCGCGCAGCACGTCGGTGCGGCAGTAATCCTCGCGCACGACGACGATCATGCCGTCGGAAAGCTTGGAAATAATCAGCGCATCCGCCACGGCGCACACGGGGGGCAGATCCAGGAAGATATAATCGTAGTGCTCCTTCAGGGCGGTCAGCAGCGTGCCCATGCGGGCAGAGCCCAGCAGCTCGGCCGGGTTCGGCGGCAGCTCGCCGGCGGGGATGACATCAAAATAATTCCCCGTCTTTTCGGAAAAATACCGCTGCACGGATTTGTTGATCTCGTCGACGCCGACCAGCAGATTCGACAGGCCGGGCGTTTTTTCGATCTCCAGCTTCTTCGCCACGGTCGGCAGACGCATGTCGCAGTCGATCAGCAGCACGCGCTTGCTGTTCTGCGCCATGGTATAGGCCAGGTTGATGGAGGTCACGCTCTTGCCCTCGCCGCGCAGCGAGCTTGTGACGCCGACGACGCGGCACGCGCTCTTGTCCGCAAACGAAAACAGCAGATTCGTGCGCAGGCGCTTGTAGGCCTCGGAGGCGGCGAAACTAATGCTGTCGCAGATCGCCAGGTTTTCCTGCTGATCATGCTTGCCTTGCTTTTCCTGCCCGGCCGCGGCGTCATTCGCCTGCCGGCTGTTGAACATCAGCTTTTTCATGACTCCTCCGTCTCCTCCTTCTGCTCCTCGGTTTCCGCGGAGACCCGCTCCGCCCGATAGCCGTAATATCCGCCGCCCGACCGGTTGCCGGTCACCCGCAGGTCGGGGATCGAGGCCAGGATCGGATAATCATAGGTCTGGGTAATATACTGTTCCTCACGGATGAAGTTGTCAAACAGCACGCGGATCACGATCACGGCCACGCTCAGCACCAGGCCGATCAGGAAGCCGATCATCGCCCGGCGGGAATAGCTCGGCCCGGAGCGGGAGGAGGGCACGATCGCGTAGTCCACAATGCGCACGGAGCTGCCGTCCACGATCTCGGCAATCTTTTTCGGCAGAACCTTGGCGATCGTGTTGGCGATCAGCTCCGCCTCCTGCGGGTCGGTGCTCGTGACGGAGATCTCGAAGATTTCCGTGGAGTTGACCGGCTGCGCGGAGATCATGTGCTTGAGCGATTCGGCGGAGCGCGTGAGCCCCGCGGTTTCGATGATCTCATTCAGGGAAGTGCGCGCCTTTAAAATTACAATATAAGTATTCACCAACTCCTGCGCGGCGGTCAGCGAACCGGAGGAAATGCTGAAGCTCGTGCTGCCCACGGAGATGGTGTTGTTGTTGACATAAAGAAGCGTGCTCGCCACATAGGTCGGCTCAACAAAAATATAAGTCAGACCGAACGCTACGGTTGCGCAGATCACGGCGGCGAGGATCACCGCCCAGATCCGATGAAGCACGGCGGCTCCGAGCTTCACAAGATCGATTTCAATAACGTCTTCTCTTTTCATACCGATTGTTATCCTCCTTGTCGCGCAGGTGAGGTTGCCCGCTGAGTTTACATACACATTCATTATAATTGAAAATTTTTAAAATTTCAAGCACTGCGCGCTGATTTATTCCAGCATTTTTTATGGAAATCGTTTTTGTTTTTTGTGGATTTTCACGAAATCCGGGGAAATCGGCATCGAATCGGCGGCCCGGCGGCGCCGCGCGATTCCGCTGTGCTTTGCCGGACTTTTCTCATTGACAATCGGCGGCAGGTGCGCTATAATAAAGAAAGATTAATGTGAATTATTGTCTGAAAATAAAGGATGTGTGCGGATTGAAACGCCTGAATTTTTTCAAAAACAGCCGGCTGCGCAAAGTGCTGCTGTTTGTTTTTGATACTCTATGCTTCTGCGCGGTGGACGCCGCTTACTACTTTACGGCTACCTTTTTGTTCAACCGGGAGATCGATCCGAAAAGCTATCTGATCTGTTCCGGGATCCTGCTGGCGGTGACGCTCCTGCTGCGCGTGCTCAGCGGCGTTTATTTCGTTATCTACCGCTACACGGATACCGCCGTCTATCTCCGCCTGGCCATCACGGACGCCATTGCCTATCTGGTCAGCGTTTCGATCGCCGCCATTCTCAACATGCGCAACAGCGTGTGGGACGTCATGCCCGTCGCCGCGCTGAATCTGCTGATGCTGCTGGCCTCCCGCTTTACCTACCGCCTGGTTTACAAGGCGCTCAGGCACAAGCAGGGCGACGCGCAAAAGCGCGTGCGCATCGCGGTGCTCGGCGCGGGCGAGGTCGGCGCGTTTCTGGTCACGAACATTCAGAACACGCCGAATTCCCCCTACGATCCGGCGTTCTTTATCGATAATGACAAAACGAAGGTCAACAGCACCCTGCGCGGCCTGCGCGTCTATTATGAATCGCCGCAGGTGCTGGATCTGATCCGCGAGCAGGAGATCGACGAAATCTTTTTCGCCATCGCGAATCTCGACAACGAAACGGCCTCCCGCCTGTATGATTTCTACAGCCAGACCAACTGCCGCATCAAAATCTTCGATAAGCTCTTCAAGGAATTCGACGAGCTGCAGGGCGAGCCGATGAAATCCATCCGCGAGGTGCGCATCGAGGACCTGCTGTTCCGCCAATCCATCGCGCTGGACCAGAACGCGTTCGAATACTATCGCGACAAGATCGTGCTGATCACGGGCGGCGGCGGCTCCATCGGCAGCGAGCTTTGCCGTCAGGTGGCGGCGCACGATCCCCGGCAACTGATCATCCTTGATATTTATGAAAACAACGCCTACGATATCCAGCAGGAGCTCGTGCAGAAATACGGCGACCGCCTGAACCTGGCCGTGGAGATCGCCTCCGTGCGTGACTGCGACCGCCTGCGCACGGTGTTTGAGCGCTATCATCCGCAGATCGTGTTTCACGCGGCGGCCCACAAGCACGTGCCGCTGATGGAGCACTGCCCGGGCGAAGCGATCAAAAACAACGTCTTCGGCACGCGGAACACGGCGGATCTGGCGAAGGAATTCGGCGTGGAACGTTTCATCCTGATCTCCACGGACAAGGCCGTCAACCCGACAAATATCATGGGCGCCTCCAAGCGCATCTGCGAAATGATCGCGCTCAGCCGCAACGACGGCAACACCGTTTTCACCGCCGTGCGCTTCGGCAACGTGCTCGGCTCCAACGGCTCGGTCATCCCGCTGTTCCGGCGGCAGATCGCCGAGGGCGGCCCGGTTACGATCACGGACAAACGCATCATCCGCTATTTTATGACGATCACCGAGGCCAGCCAGCTGGTGATGTCCGCCGGCGCCATGGCCAAGCGCGGCGAGCTGTTTGTGCTGGATATGGGCAAGCCGGTCAAAATCTATGATCTGGCGGTCAATATGATCAAGCTCTCCGGCCTGCGGCCCGGGCAGGATATCGAAATCAAGGAGATCGGCCTGCGGCCGGGCGAGAAGCTCTATGAAGAGCTGCTGATCCGCAGCGAAACGCTGACCCAGACCGAAAACAAGCTGATCTTCATCGAAAAGGACCCCCTGCTCCCGCGCGAAAAAGTGGACGCCGATCTGGAAACGCTCTGGAACCTGATCCAGACGGACGACGACAAGGTGGACTATCCGGCGCTGCGCGCTGCGGTGGCCGCCATGGTGCCCACCTTCCGCCCGCCGGAGGAGGTCAACCGCGAGGCCGCGCAGGCGCGGGAAATGAAGATGGTTTATCAGGACGAGGAAAAACAGCCGGTCACAGTGTAAAAAACAGAAGATCATCGGGCGCGTTGCAGCATGCAGACTGCAGCGCGCTTTCTTTTCTGATCCGGGACGAGAAAGGAAACCGGCGGAACGGAAGGATGCCTTCGGGATGAGAAACCGGGCGCGGGCGAAATCCGCCCTGTATTCCTCACGCCGTTCTCTTTCGGATGCCCGTCCGTTGTTTCATCATTTCTGCAAGCGCAAACGGCCTGCATCCTGCAAAACCGGGCTCCATTTTGCGTTTTTGGAATCAAAAGAACCGCTTTTGCAATTTCTCCTGCGCAGACTTGCATAACGCCGACAATCCTCTCGGATTCCCTATATAGATTTGTATATTTTTTTTGAAAATTTTTGCATGGAATGCTTTACAATTATCCGTTTTTGCGGTAGAATGAAGAATATTACACGGCGTGTGCTTCTCTGTTTCGGTTCCGACCAGAAACGGAGTTCGCCCGTACCAAAGGGGTCACAGTATGGATAAACTCGCCTATCTCATTCCTGTCATCAGCGTGATCGGTCTTTTGGCCGCCCTGCTTCTGGCGATCAAGGTCAGGAAGCAGCCCGCCGGAACCGACCGGATGCAGGAGATCGCCGCCTCGATCCACGAGGGCGCGACCGCTTTCCTCTACTCTGAATATAAGATCATCGGCATTTTCGTGGTCGTGATCTTCCTGGCCATCGGCCTGGCGCTCAAGAACTGGCTGGAGGCCGTCTGCTTTGTGATCGGCGCGCTCTTCTCCGTGGCGGCCGGCTTCTGCGGCATGCAGGTGGCGACCCGTGCGAACGTCCGAACGGCGAACGCCGCGAAAGAGCATGGCATGTCCAAGGCGCTCTCCGTCGCCTTCTCCGGCGGCGCGGTGATGGGCCTGTGCGTGGCGGGCTTCGGTCTGCTCGGCATTTCGGCGATCTATGCCATCACGAAGAATGCGGACGTGCTGTTCGGCTTCAGCCTCGGCGC
>JAFZNN010000093.1 GCA_017550895.1 Clostridia bacterium | reverse complement strand
GGCCGGCGGCAGGCCGACGCTTTGCGCGATCGCCGCGGCCCGTGCCCGCAGATCCCCTTCACTGACGGCCGAAAACTCCGGCTTGATGAAAAACAGAACGCGCTCAAAATAATCGCAGCCGGTTTCCGTGACCTCCACAACCTGCCGATTGACGCCTTTGATCAATCCGATCTCTCCTTTCAGAACGCAGCTGCAGCCGCAGCAAAATCAAGGGAAGTATGCCCCGCGCAGCGGCGATTATGCAAAAGCCGGCGTGCGTTGCACGGCAGATTCGTCAAAAAGACGAAAGGATAATCTACGCTCTGTATAATCTGCTTTTCCGCGCGGTCGCGTGGAAAACTATGTGGAAAAGGTGGATAACTTCCTGCAAAACCGTTGAAATCGCGCCGGTTCTCACGTGGAAAACTTGAGATTCCCAGAATGTGGGCTATACGTTCGGTTGTAAATTGTTGAAAAAATGGAGCCGGTTTTTCGGCTGTCAAGGGGGTTTTCGAAAAAATAATACAAATTGGATTATCGAATTCACCAAATTTTTTGTGTTCTTTTTTTGCTTGGATTTTCACAAAAAAACGGCGCAAACGGCGGAAATCGCTTGTAATTGAGAAAAAATATGGTATACTAAAGAAAAATGAAAAAGGAGTGCAGACGCATGGCAAACAAATACGCAGGAACGCAGACCGAAAAGAACCTGCTGGCGGCATTTGCGGGCGAATCCCAGGCGCGCAACAAATACACCTATTTCGCATCCAAGGCGAAGAAGGACGGCTTTGAGCAGATCGCCGCGCTGTTTCTGAAGACGGCGGACAACGAAAAAGAGCATGCGAAGCTCTGGTTCAAGGAGCTCGAGGGCATCGGCTCCACGGCGGAGAATCTCGCTGCCGCCGCGGACGGCGAAAACTACGAATGGACCGATATGTACGAAGGCTTTGCCAAAACGGCCGAGGCCGAGGGCTTCCCGGAGCTCGCGGAGAAATTCCGCGGCGTCGCGGCCATCGAGAAGCACCACGAGGAGCGCTACCGCGCGCTGCTGAAGAATGTGGAAACGCAGCAGGTGTTCGCAAAGAGCGAGGTCAAGATCTGGGAATGCCGCAACTGCGGGCACATCGTCATCGGCACGCAGGCGCCGGAGATCTGCCCCGTCTGCGCGCATCCGCAGGCCTATTTTGAGGTCAACGCGGAGAACTATTAAGAAAAAGCGCGGCAGGATTGCCGTAAAAACGAACGGGCGCGTTGCAATTGCAGCGCGTCCGTTTTTTGTCCTGATTCAGATGATTCGCCTCGCGGCGCGTCATTCCGGCAAACCGGAAGGGGGTTCATCACTCGCGCACGGGCAGGGCGGCGCCTGCATTTTTCTGTAGAGCACCACGGCGATGCAGACGATGACGGCGGTCCAGAAAGCGCCCCAGACCTCCACCGCCCAGAGCGGGACGACGCCTCTCTGATACAGCGCGGGGAACGTATTTGCCAGCATATGCAGGAGGATCGCCGCCGGCAGGCAGGCCTTTTTGGCGTTGCAGACGCCGTAAAAGACAAGCACGGTCAGACCGATATGCAGGAACATCGCCAGCAGCCGCTCGAAGACGTTCATTGCCATCATTGCGTAATCAAACGCGGCGGCCGCCTTCACAGCCGACCGCGCGGCAGGCGGACGGGAGGAGAAAAGTGATCGTTTGATCGTTTCCATCGGACCCTTTTGTATGTGTGATCCTCTTGAATCATAGCACGGACAGCGCAAAACGGCAAGCCCCGGGAAAGAAAAAAGCCACCCCCGCGGGATGGCCTTTTGATTATCTGGATTTGGAAACGGACGCCCGGCCTTCAAATTCCTTGTTCAGGTCGTTCTTGCCGCGGTGGCGGTAGGGGAAGATCTTCAGGAAGATGAAGGAGATCACCGCGCCGACGGTGTTGAGCACCGTGTCGGCCATGGTATCCATCAGCGGCCAGCGCTCCGGGAAGCAGGGGTCAAAGAGCGTGAGCGCTTTGGGCGTGCCCTCCGCGAGCGCAAGGCACCAGTGCTGCGCGTCGCCGGCTTTCATGATGTCGCCCGCTGCCGCCGCGGATTTGGTCGCGATCTGGTCGAAGGTGAATTCAAACAGCTCCCAGCCCGTGGAGGCGAGGAAGGAGAAGCCGACGGCGGCCATGAGCACCATGGAGACCGGCGCCGTGACCCGGTCGCGCTTCTGAATCGCGCAGGCCAGCTCGTAGCCGAAGAAGACGCAGGCGCCGCCGCCGATCAGGTGCAGCACAACGTCCCACCAGCGGAAGCTGTAATAGAGATTGAGGAATTTGCCGCCGAACGAGGCGCAGAAAATGCCGATGATCAGGAAGGTCTGCACAACGGACGGCACATGGCGCAGCATATTCTTTTTGGGGAAGAGCTGGAAGATCTCCCACACGAACATGCCGATCAGGTTCGCGCCGACCTGCAGCGGGTCGGTGATATCATACTTGCGCATAAAAATCTGTTTGATGATGCCGGTGCCTTCGGGGATGGTTTCCGCGCCCGTGCCGCGGATCGCGCCGATCAGGCCGACAAAAAAGGCGAAGAGCATCAGCGCGCGGAAGACCCACCAGATCACAAAACGATAAGTGGGGCAGCCCTCCTTGAGCCGGTTCCAATATGAAGCCATTTTATACCTCCGAAACTGTTTTTCTTGGTGCGAATGCTGTTACACTATAGCAAACTTTTCACGGTGTGTCAAGGAAAATCGGATATTGTAGGAATTTTGTAACTACTTTTGCCCGATCATCGCGCAGTCAGCGTGCCGGCGTCGTTCGTGTCCCAGACCTCGAAGCCGATCTCGTCCAGCGCCGGGTTGTTTTCCGGCAGGGCGAAATCCCCGGCGGCCGGATCGCGAAAGCCCGGATCTGCGATCGTTGCGTCCTGAAAATGCCCTGTGCGCTGCACCGCGCCGGTATACAGGCGGGTCAGCGGGTTCGGATCGCTCCACCAGTTGCAGAAGATATGCGCGTGATTCCGCAGATCCCAGTAAAGGTTGCCGCCGTCCGTAAAGCAGCCGTTGCGCAGCTCGGCATACATCGGCATGTTGTCAGTCAGGAAGATGTTGCCCGTCAGTGAGAATTCCACATGGCTGTCCGGATCGTCGAAGCCGCTCTGGTGTTCGGCGCCGGAGAAGCTCGAGCGCAGCGCGCCCTCCGCGCCGAGGGCGAAAATGTTGTTGCAGATGCGGTTGCCCTCGCCGTAATGCTGATGGAAGGTCTGCGAGCCGCAGGCATAGACCAGGTTGTTTCTGACTTCAATGCCGGAGGAGCCCTCGTCCAGATAAACGCCCCAGCCGCCGTAGCCGCCCTCGTCAGGGTCGGCGGCGACCTCGCTGATGACGTTGCCGGCAATCACGGTGCCGGGCTGCCGGCCGAGCGTATAGACGCCGCCCATATCCGACAGCCAGCCCTGCCCGATCTGCCGGATGCGGTTGTTGGTGATGCGGATGTTCTGCGTCACGCTCGGCGCATAGCCCCACATCCAGCCGGCGGAGATGGCGGTGTAGTAGCCGTCGGAGATGTCGTTGTGGTCGAGGTCGCAGTCCCGCGCGTGCGTGAGCAGGATGCCGCAGCCGGCGGAGAAATACCGGCCGTAGCTGCGGATGACGGTGTCCCGCACGGTGATGCGCTCCGTCAGCGCCGCGTCGCTGCCGCCGCTCGCGCCGTCGATGAAAATGCCGCAGGCGCCGATCTGCGTCAGGTCGCAGCCGATTACGGCGGCGTCCTTGACCGCCCGTTTGAATTTGACGGCGCAGGTGCCGAGATTGCGGAAATCACAGTTGCGGAACGTGATGCCGGAAGAATGAGAAAGCTCCACCGCGCCGCCGCAGTCAAATTCCGCCTGCGGGTGGCGCATGCCGTAGGCCGCAAGCCAGTGCTCCTGCCCGGTCAGATCGGGGAAGGGGCTGCAGGTGTCGCAGAAGGTCAGGCCGTCGAAGCTCAGGCCGCGGCAGTTTTCCGCGGTCAGCAGCCGGTCGGTCACGGCCAGACGCAGCGCGAGCGTTTGCGCCGTTTCACCGGGCAGCGGCAGATAGCAGAGCCGCCCGCGCAGACTGTCATAATACCATTCGCCGGGGGTGTCGAAGGCTTCGCGCACATTTTCAAAATAGTATTTCTGCCCCGCCTCCGCGCGCATGGAGAGCGGAACGGTCAGGCGCAGGCGGTCGGCCGCCGCGTCGTAGGAATCCACATAGGAGAGCTCGTCGCACCAGTAGTGCAGCAGGCGCAGCGTCACGCCGCGCGGCGCATAAAAATCGCGCACGGTCTGCGCCTTGTCGGGCGTAATGGCAAGGTCTCCGTAGGACCAGCCCTTCCAGGGCGAGGTCTCGTCGGTGAACATGCCGTCGCTGTGGTCGGTCGTCTTCACATAGAAAAAACCGCGTTCCGGATAGCGCGTGCAGGGCAGCTGCGTGTCGCCGCGCAGCACGGTCGTGAAGGCCGACGCCTGCGGCACGGGCGCGCTCAGGCAGTCATGCCCGTTGACGGTATCCGCTTCCCAGCCCGTGACGGTCTGCGCGCCGCTCAGACGCACCGCCTCGCCGGGGACGGCGGCGTAAGTGACGTCCGTCGCGTCCTGCGCGTCAAAGGCCAGGGGCGCTGTCAGCAGGTAGTCGCCGCCGCGCAGCCAGACCGTGATCGGGCCGGTGACGCCGGACGCCCGCTTTTCCGCCGCAAGCGTTTTCGCCCGCGCGAGGGTGACCGGCGCAGGCTCCGAGCCGTCGGCAGACGGATCTCCGTCCGGGGCGGCGGCAATGTCGTTCGGTCCGAATACATAGGGCAGCGTCTCCCGTGCGGGTTTGCTCTGCGGCGCGGGATCCGCGTAGGTGAAGCCCGGATCCGCAGCGGTCAGACGGTCCGTCAGACGCAGCAGCGGCAGAAGCAGCAGCATAAAAAACGCGAGCAATCGCAGATAAATTCCCATGGCAGCCTCCGTAGATTTGTTTATTCTTCCGTAAAAGCGGCGATCCGGTCAGCCGTTTGCCGGATCTGCGCGTCGCAGGAGATCGCGGGCGTGCCGTCGCCGGCCTGCGGGCCGTAATCGCCGAAATAGGCGTGGCAGCCGCCCTCGATGACGTATTCTTCCGCGCCGGGCGGCAGATTGCCCGCGGCAGCGGCGTATTTATCACGGTCGAGCACGCCGTCCTCCGAGCCGCGCACGGAGAGCACGCGCAGCCCGGTTTCCCGCAGATCCGCCGCGGAATAGGCGGCGAGCAGAATCAGACCGTCATAGTCCGCCGGATGCTTTGCGATATAGCTTGCGGCCATTGCGCCGCCGAGCGAATGCCCGCAGAGATACCAGTGTGTGAGCGCCGGATACCGCGCCTGAATGCCGTCGGCGGCGTTGCTGTGCAGCACGGCGAGGTTGCCCGGCATCGACACGAGTACGCACAGCAGTCCGCGCTGCGCGCAGGCGGTAAGAAGCGGGGCATAGGCCTCCGGCTCCACCTTGCCGCCGGGATAGAAAATCAGACCGGCGGTCGGCTGCGGCGGGGAAAAGAATGTCAGCGTTCCGGCCTGCGTCACGGTGATCTGCGTGCTGCCGGCCATGGCCTCGATCGCCGCGGGCTGCGCGGGATAGGCGTCCCGCACATAGATCAGACCGGCGAGCGCGCCGAGCAGCACAAGCGCGATGCAAAAGATCGCCGCCCATCGAAGTTTTCGCATATGCTTCCCTCCAGACGGTTATCAGTATAGTCCATCTCCGGCAAAAATGCAAGCCGGCAACGCAATCGGGCAGCGCAGAAAAACGCCTGCGGCTCAACGGGGCTGCAGGCGTTCGGATCAATTGAAAACGGCGCGGGTCATGCCTCAAAGGCGCGGGCGTCCACCTGCGCCCAGACGGCGGCGTCGGTCAGCAGATAAGCGCGGCTGCCCAGCGCGATGAAGCGTTCGTCGTTGTCACGCTCGCAGAGCATGGCGAAATTCTCGCCGATATCCCGCGTTTCATCCGCTTTGGTGCGCACGCACAGGTAATAGAACGAAAACGACGAGCCGTCCGCGATGTTGGCGGCCAGCCCCGGCGAGGTTTCTTCAAGGCGGGCGTGCATGGCGTTGATCGCCTGCGTGGCCAGCATCGGATGCGGCAGATATTTATGCAGCGCCAGCTGCGCGGCAAACACGATCAGCGCCCGCAGCTGCAGCAGCTCATTGTTGGCCAGGGTCTTTGCGGTGTCGGGCAGCAGCGTTTCCGGCGAGAGCGCGGCCAGCGCGGCGCCGAGCTCCTCGGCCTTCTGCGCGTTGCCGTTCGTGCGCTGCTGATCCATCGTCGCGGCCAGCGCGGCCAGATCGGCGCTGGCGGTCTCTTTCTTTTTCGGGTGAAAGATTTTGATATCGTCGTCATTGCGGGGCATGGGATCGCCTCCTGTGCGGGTGCCGCGCGTTACTCTGCGGCGGCGCGTTTTTTCATTTTCGATTTATAGGAAAGCAGCGCTTTGAACGCGGCGTCCGGCGTTGCGCAGGCGCCGAGCGAAAGCGGCTGGCGGGAATACATGCCCTTGAATTCCGAGCCGCCGATCGTGAGCAGTCCGTTGGCGCGGGCAAAGGCCAGCAGGGATTCCTGCTGCTCTGCGGTGGCGTCCGGATGCCAGACCTCCACGCCGTCCAGGCCGCAGGGCACCAGCTCCTCGAGCAGCTCGAAGCTGTCGCGGGTGGCCGGGTGCGCCAGTACGGCGATGCCGCCCGCTTCGTGGATCGCGGCGACGACCTCCTCCGGCGCGGCATAGTCTGCGCGCACCAGGACGTTTTCCTTGCTTTCGGGGGAGAACAGGGTGTCGTACAGATCGCCGTAGATGCGGTCGGTCAGGCCGCATTCCAGCAGCGCGTGCATGATATGCTGGATAAAGACCGCCGTGGAGCCCGTGGCGCATTTGATGACCAGCTCCGGCGAGATCGGATATTTCCGCGCGACCTTGATGGTCATCATCTGGCTGGCGCGTTTGCGCGCGAGCACGTTGCGGCGGCAAAGCCCCTCCAGACGGTCGGGGCTGTCGCTCAGATAGCAGAGAATGTCGGCGCAGCGGTTGCGTTTGGCGTCAAAGGCGGAGATCTCAACGCCCGGGATGACGGTCACGCCGTACCGCTCTCCGATGATCTTGGCGCGCACCGTGCCGGCCTGACAATCGCGGTCGGTGATTGCCAGCGTCGTCACACCGCGCTTCTGGGCAAGCACGATCAGATCGTCGATGCCCATGGAGCTGTCGGATAATCTGGTGTGACAGTGTAAATCGATCGGCATAACAGATACCTCTTTCGGAAACAACAAAAAATAACCACATTTACCCAATATACTGTAATTATACAGTAAAATCTATGGTTTTGCAAGTTTTTTTTGCAATTCCGGCCCGGAGATTTTTTGATGCGGACAGAGAAAAAAACGGGCGGTCAGTCGGCGTGTTCCAGCCGGGTCCCGGGATAATAATGAGAAAGGATGGCGCGAAAATCGCTGCCCTGCCGCGCGAGATAATCCGCGCCGTATTGGCTCATGCCAACGCCGTGGCCGCTGCCGTGCACGGTGAACGTGAAGCCCTCCGCCCCGCACGCGAGCGCAAAGGCGGCCGAGGGCAGATCGAAGGCGTCGCGCAGCCGGTTGCCGGTGAGCGTTTTGCCGCAGACGGTGACGCTTTCCGTATAGCCGTCCGCCCCCTCGCTGACCGCCGTGACCCAGTCTGCCGCGGCGCCGTCGCAGACGACCCCCAGGGCGCGGAGCGTTTCGGCAAACGCATCGGCGGTGACGGTGATCTCCTGCGTGAACGCAGGGGAGAGGCGGTCGCCCGGACTCGGGACGCTGATCAGATAGGGACAGGCCGTGCCCCAGGCGTCCGCCGCGCTGCGGGTGCTGCCGGCGCTCAGGCTGTGCCAGACGGCGGCGGCCGGCTTGCCGTCATAGGTCAGCCGGAGGTCCGCAACGGCGTCGACTGCGGCCGAAAGCTTGGCCTCCCGGGCGGCAAACTGATCGCCCCAGGCGGCCATGCGGGCGGCGCGGTCCCAATAGGCCGGCGAATCAGCCGCGTCCGGCTTCGCATCTGCAAGGCTTGCCGCGGCAACGGCCTGCGCCTTCAGCGCCTCCGGATGACAGGTCGGCGCCATGGCGGCCGCGACCGTGCCGATCAGCCATTCCCGCCGGTCCGGCACGTCGCCGGCAGGCCGGACGTTTGCGGCGTCGCCTGCGGGCGCGGCGCGCAGCGCGGCCAGCGGACAGAGCAGCAGCCCGAGCAGGAGCAGCAGGCAAAAGAGCAGGCGCATACGCACAGGCGGCACGTCCTTTCCGAAAAACATAAATTTTACTTGACGAACATAATTATTGTGTTGTATAATATTTTATCTATACGGGAACGGAATGCCGCAGAGACCGGAAAAGCGGCGGAGGAATCCACACGCGCACAGGCGCGGGAAAGCGAGGCGCTGAAATGGCTGAAATGTCGGAAATCCGGGCAAACATTTCTCAAAATGATATTCAAACCTTATGCGATACGATCCGGAAATATAACCAGATTGAGCCGGGAAACTATGATCGCTTCAATGTCAAGCGCGGTCTGCGCAATGCCGACGGCACGGGCGTGATGGCGGGCGTGACCCGCGTATGCTCCGTGGACGGCTATTATATCGAGGACGGCGAACTGATCCCCCGCGAGGGCAAGCTGTATTACCGCGGCATCAGCCTGTCGGATATCGTTGCGGGCTGCAACGCGGAGGACCGCTTCGGCTTCGAGGAGGTCGCGTGGCTGCTGCTGTTCGGCACGCTGCCCACGCAGGAGCAGCTGGAATTCTTCTGCACGCTGCTCGGGCGCAACCGGGAGCTGCCGGATGACTTCATTGAGGACATGATCATGAAAGCGCCCTCGCCGGACATCATGAACAAGCTCTCGCGCTCCATTCTTTCGCTGTATTCCTACGATCCGAATCCGGACGATATCTCGCTCGAGAACGTGCTGCGCCAGAGCATCAGCCTGATGGCGAAAATGCCGGTGATCATGGCCTATGCCTATCAGGTCAAGCGCCGCCATTATTATCACAAGAGCATGTATATCCACCAGATCAAGCCGGAATTCCACACGGCGGAAACCATTCTGCGTTCCATTCGCGCGGACAAGAGCTTTTCCGACCGGGAAGCGAAGCTGCTGGACACCTGCCTGATGATTCAGGCGGAGCACGGCGGCGGCAACAATTCCACCTTCGCCACCCGCGTGCTCAGCTCGAGCGGGACGGACACGTATTCCGCGATCGCGGCGGGCATCGGCGCGCTGAAGGGCCCGCGGCACGGCGGCGCGAACAAAAAGGTCTGCGATATGGTGGAAGCCATCAAGGCCGACGTGCAGGATATGACGGACGCCGGGCAGGTTGCGGACGCGCTGGTCAGGGTCATGCGCCGCGAAATCGGCGACGGCTCCGGCCTGATCTACGGCATGGGCCACGCGGTCTACACGCTTTCCGACCCGCGGGCGACCATCCTGCGCGCGAAGGCGGAGGAATTCGCCGTCGGCACGGAGTTTGAGCCGGAATACCGTCTGCTGCGCAATATCGAGCAGATGACGCCGGAGGTATTCGCCGCCGAGAAGGGGATCCGGAAGCCGATCTGTGCCAATGTCGATCTCTATTCCGGGCTGATTTACAAGATGCTGCGGATTCCCAACGACCTGTTCACCCCGATTTTCACCGCCGCGCGCGTGGCGGGCTGGTCGGCGCACCGGATCGAGGAGCTGCTCACCTGCAACAAGATCATCCGGCCCGCTTACAAAAGCGTCAACGGGCATCAGGGATATATCCCCATTCAAGACAGATAAAAGAGGTTGAAAAATATGAAAACTGCGACCGAAAAAACAGGACTCGGCGGTCTTTGGATCGTCTTTATCATTGCCGTGATCGCCGCGCTGCCGCTGCGGGTGCTGCAGTATCTGCGCGTCATCGAGGTGGGCACGGGCTTTTACACGGAACTGCACTGGAGCATCTTCGCGCTGTTCGGCGTGCTGGCCGCGGCTGTGCTGCTCTGCGTGATCCTCGGCCTTGCGCGCCGCAACCGCGTCGGCTATCTGCGGGACGGCAGCCGCCATGTCGCGGCGGGCCTGCTCGCGCTGCTTGCGGCGGCGTCTGCGTTCTATGACGCGCTGCTTTGCCTGAACGCCGAATTCGGCCTGGGCCTGCCGATTTCGCTGCCCGGCCAGACGGAGCTGGCTGCGGCGGAAAGCAGAGTGATCCTGCTCGAGGGCGTGTTCGGCCTGCTGGCGGGGCTGTTTCTGCTGCTGTACGGCATTTCGATGCTCAGCGGGCGCGGTCTCGGCGGCACCTTCTATCGCCTGCTCACGCTCGCGCCGGTGCTCTGGTCGATCTTCCGCATGATCTTCCGCTTTACGCGCACGATCAGCTATATCCGCGTGTCCGACCTGCTGCTGGAAATGCTGATGCTCATATTCCTGATCCTGTTCTTCATGGCCCTTGCGCAGTGCGAGGCGCAGGTCGGCGACAAAAAGATCCCGTGGAAGCTTGCGGGCTACGGCCTGCCTGCCGCCCTGTTCGGGCTGCTCTGCTTCCTGCCGCGGGCGCTGATGATCGCCATCGGCCGCGCGGACGTGATCTATGCCTATTCGACGCTGGAATACTGCGATCTGGCGCTTGCGCTCTTCGCCCTGGCGGTCGCCGGCTCCCGGCTGATCCCCGAGGCGCAGGACAAGCCGACCGTCATCCCCGTCGTGCCGGAGACCGAAGAAGCCGCAAAGGACTGATTTTCCATGTTTCTGCAAAATGTCGGGATCGCGGCGCGGCAGGTGCTGATCCTTTATCTGATCGTGGCAGTCGGCTTCCTTGCGGACAAATGCAAGGTCTTTACCGAGCCGACAGCCCGCCGCTGCACCGACCTGGTGTTCTATATTGTGACGCCGGCAAAAATCCTGGAGAGCTTTTTCAACCTCGCCTATTCGCCCGAAACGGCGAAGCGGCTGTTTATTGCGCTGGGCTGCGGCTTTGCGCTGCACGCCGTTGCCGCGCTGATTTCCGCCGTTGCGTTTCGTTATAAATGTCCGGCGGAGCGCGCCTGCATTTTCAAATATGCCTGCACCTACGGCAACTGCGGCTATATGGGTCTGCCGCTGACCGAAGCCGTCGCGGGCGAGGAGGGCGTGATTTACTGCTCGGCCGTGATCATCGCCTTCCAGGTGTTTACGTTTACCCACGGCGTCTATCTGATGAACATGGGCAAACCGGAGGCCGTGAAATTCGACCCGAAGAAGCTCGTGCTCAATCCCGGCGTGCTCGCCGTTGCGGTGGGCCTGCCGATCTATCTGCTCTCGCCGGCGCTGCCGCAGGTGGTGACCGCGCCCGTGAGCTATATTGCGGCGCTGAATACGCCGCTGGCGATGCTGATTTTCGGCACCTTTATCGCCAACACGGATTTCAAAGCGATTTTCAGGGAGCCGCGGATGCTCGAGGTGGGGCTGATCAAGCTCTTCCTGCTGCCCGCGATCATGCTGGCCGGCATGCGGCTGTGCGGCCTGTCCGGCACGCTCCTCACGACGATCATCATCACCGCAAGCGCGCCGTCGGCGAACAACACCGTGATGTTCGCCGCAAAATTCGACCGCGATGCGGGGCTGGCCTCGCAGGTGGTCGCAATCATCTCGATCTTCTCCATTCTGACAATGCCGCTGATGATCGCAGCGGCGCAGAGCGTGGGCTGATATGACGCTGCGGGAAGTGATGGACGCCGCCGCGCCGCTCTGGGGCGTTTGCCCGTTTGAGGCGGTGGCGGAGCGGCTGATTGATTGCCGCGCGAAGCAGCGGCTGCCCGCGGGCGCCGAAACCGTGCTGATCGCCGCGTTTCCGTATCTGCTGCCGCTCGCGCTCTATGCCGGACGCAATCTTTCGCGTTACGCGGCGGTGACGGATTATCATGCCGTGGCGCTGGCGCGGCTGGAGGCGGCCTGTGCGGACCTGCGCACGCTGTATCCCGGCGCGTCGTTTGCCGCGTTTGCGGATAATTCACCGATCCCCGAGGTCGGCGCGGCCTGTGCGGCCGGGCTCGGCCGGCGGGGCGACCACGGCCTGCTGATCACAGAAGCTTACGGCTCTTATGTATTCCTCGGCGAGATCGTCACGGATCTGCCCCTGCCCGGGGAAGCGCAGCCGGTGCGCGGCTGCCTGCATTGCGGCCGCTGCGCCGCGGCCTGCCCGGCGCAGAGCATTTCGCCGCAGGGTGTGGACCGCGCGCGCTGCCTGTCGGCGGTGACGCAGCGCAAGGGCGCGCTCACCCCGGAGGAGCAGGCGCTGCTGCGGGCCTGCGGCTGCGCCTGGGGCTGCGATATCTGTCAGGAGGTCTGCCCGCTGAACCGGGACGCCGCCGTTGCGCCGCTGCCGGAATTTCTGGAAGCGCCGTGCGCGGCCGCCGCGCCGGGCTGCGACCTGACCGGACGCGCGTTTGCGTGGCGCGGACGCGCCGTGATCGAGCGCAACCTGGCGATCCTGCAGGGAACGCCGCAGGCAGACAACACGGAAGGAACCGAACAAGAAGATGGAACTGCAACCGTTTGATACAAGCGAACCCGTGCAGCAGAGTCTTGCCGCCGCACTGGCGGCCGGGCGGATGCCGCACGCGGTGATTCTGGAGGGCGGAACCGCGCAGGCGCGCCGCGCGCTGGCGGAAACACTGGCCGCCGCTTTGCTCTGCGAGGATCCGGCGCACGCGCCCTGCGGCCGCTGCCGGCATTGCCGCAAATCCGCGGCGCAGTCGCACCCGGATCTGCTGACGTATACGGCGGAGGATCGGGTCGGCGCGTTTAAAGTCGATACCGTCCGGGCGCTGCGGGCGCAGGCCTATGTGCTGCCCAACGAGGCGGATCGCAAAGTGTTTTTGCTTGAGAATGCGCAGGCGATGGGGCTTTCGGGGCAGAACGCGCTGCTGAAAGTGCTCGAGGAGCCGCCCGCCTTTGTCAATTTTATTCTGCTCTGCCCGTCCGCTGCGGCGCTGCTGGAAACCGTGCGCTCCCGGGCGACGACCTATACGCTCGGCGCGGAGTCGCCGGAAACGGATCCCGCGCTGCAGGCGGCTGCGTTGGAGGCCGCGCTTGCCGTGGCCGCCGCCGTCGCCGCGCCCGGCGAGTTCGAAATCGTGAAAGCGGCCGCTGCGTTTGAGAAAGACGCGAAGCTGCTGCGCGCCGCGCTGCCGCTGCTGCAGGCGGTGTTCGGCGCCGCTCTGCGTGAAAAATACCATGCCGCGCCGCCGGAGCCGGATTTCGGGGAGATCCCGGCGCAGCTGGCGTCCAGACTCAGCCGGCGCGTGCTGCTGCTGCTGACCGATCGGGTGCAGCAGCTTGCCGAGGCGCAGGCGGCCAACGCCAACCAGACGCTGACGCTCACGCGCCTTTGCACGCTCCTGCGCAGCGCCGTCAACGCCTGAATCCCAACGATTCCTGTTTCCCATTAGAATTCCTAACACCTAAATTACCGGAGGTTATCATGACTGAAATCATCGGCGTCCGTTTTCAAGAGGTCGGCAAGATCTATTCCTTTGATCCGGACGGAATCAAGCTTAAAAAAGGCGACCGCGTCATCGTCGAGACCGCGCGCGGCGTGGAATGCGGCGAGGTGGCCATTCCAAACCGCGAGGTCGAGGATCAGACGGTGGTGCAGCCGCTGAAAAAGATGCTGCGCATGGCCACGCAGGCGGATCTGGACCAGATGGCGCGCAACCGCGAAAAAGAGCAGAGCGCGTTTGAGATCTGCCGCCGCAAGATTGCCGCGCACGGGCTGGAGATGAAGCTGGTGCGTGTGGAATATACCTTTGACGGCGCGAAGATCCTCTTCTATTTCACGGCGGACGGCCGTGTGGATTTCCGGGAGCTTGTCAAGGATCTGGCGAGCGTCTTCAAGACCCGCATCGAGCTGCGTCAGATCGGCGTGCGGGACGAGGCGAAGATGCTCGGCGGTCTGGGCATGTGCGGGCGTCCGTTCTGCTGCAACAGCTTTCTGGGCGAATTCCAGCCGGTGTCCATCAAAATGGCAAAGGAGCAGGGCCTCTCGCTCAATCCGACCAAGATCAGCGGCGCCTGCGGCCGCCTGATGTGCTGCCTGAAATATGAGCAGAACGCCTATGACGATCTGCTCCGCCGCATGCCGCGCACAGGCGCGCAGGTGGAAACGCCGGAGGGCCCCGGCAAGGTGGTCGAGGTTTCGCTGCTGACGGGGCGGCTGAAGGTGCAGCTGGCGAAAAATCCGGACGGTCTGCCCGTGGTTTTCCATTATAAAGACGTGAAATTCTCCCGCGAGGCGCGCGGCAAGGGCGTGCGGCCCGCCCAGGCGCAGGATCCGGGCGTCGAAGAACCGGATGCCGCGGAGGAAGCGCTCAAAGAGCTGCAGGATTGAGAACCGGAGCGCCCCGAAAGCGAAAAAACTCGAGTTGCCTTATGCTAACTTTATAAAAATCCCTTGCATTTTTCAGATTCTATGTTACAATGAGTTTGCAATCAACAAAAAAGGAGGCTGTTAGAATGGCATATCAGATCAACGATAACTGCATTTCCTGCGGCGCTTGCGCGGCGGAATGCCCGGTGGAAGCGATCTCTGAAGGCGACGGCAAGTATGTCATCGACGCAGATACCTGCATCGAATGCGGCGCTTGCGCTGATGCCTGCCCCGTGGAGGCGCCCGCACAGGCGTAAGCCCGGTCGCTGACGCAGATCCAGAAACACAAACAAGTCACCCGCGGCGACCGATCTGTCTCCGCGGGTGATTCTGTATGAACGTATTTCGTTTGAGGCGCAGCGCTTACAGCAGCTCAACGCCCTTTGCCGCGCATTCCGCGCGCATTTCCTCGGGCCAGACGGAGGCCTGCACCTCGCCGACATGCGCCTTGCGCAGGAAAAACATGCAGATGCGGGACTGGCCGATGCCGCCGCCGATGGAATAGGGCAGCTCGCCGTTGAGCAGCGCTTTGTGGAAGGGCAGCTCCCTGCGTTCCGGGCAGCCGCGGATCTCCAGCTGCCGCAGCAGGGCGGCTTCGTCCACGCGAATGCCCATGGAGGAGAGCTCAAACGCCCGGTCGAGCACGGGGTAATAGACAACGATGTCGCCGTTGAGCTCCCAGTCGTCATAATCCGGGGCGCGGCCGTCGTGGATCTCGCCGCTTCTGAGCGCGCCGCCGATCTTCTCGATGAAGACCGCCTTCTTTTCGCGGGCGATGCGGTTCTCGCGCTCCTTGGGTGAGAGCTCCGGCCAGCGGTCCTCCAGCTCCTGCGTGGTGACGAAGGAGATCTTATCCGGCAGGAAATGGCGCTCGACAAAGGCATAGTCGTCCGCGATGTAGCGCTCGGTATGCTTGAGCGCGCGGTAGATGGCTTTGACGGTGTCGCGCAGCGTTTCTTCCGTGCGGTCTTCTTTGGCAATGTGTTTTTCCCAGTCCCACTGATCCACAAAGACGGAATGCAGATTGTCCGTCACCTCGTCGCGGCGGATCGCGCTCATATCGGTGTAGAGCCCCTCGCCCTCTTCAAAGCCGTATTGCCGCAGGGCCATGCGCTTCCATTTGGCCAGGGACTGCACGATCTCGACCTCGCTGTCCGCGATGCCTTTGATGTCGAAGCTGACCGGGCGCTCCACGCCGTTGAGCGTGTCGTTCAGGCCGGAATCCGCCGCCACAAACAGCGGCGCGGAAACACGGGTCAGATTGAGCTGAATGGCCAGGTCCCGCTCAAAGAAATCCTTCACCTTTTTGATCGCGTGCTGCGTCTGGCGCAGATTGAGCAAAGACTGATAGCCCTCGGGGATGGTCAGCTGATACATGGGATCACGCTCCTTAAACGTAAACTATGAAAAAAAGTATACCACCTTGCCGCGCGCAATGCAAGAGGAAATTCAGCGGTTTTTTCGCTTTGCGCAAAGCGGGGAAGATTTATAAATAATAAAATCCATAATAGAAAGGAAGTCCTGATGAACAAACTGAGTCTGATCACCAAAACGCGGGATCAGCGTGCGCTGGAAGGGCTGCAGGGCGAGGTTTCCCGCCGCCTGCTCGCTTCCCAGCAGGGCATCTGCCCCGTGGATATGGCCGCCGCCCTTGTTCACGTGTGCGCATCCCAGAGCTGCGGCAAGTGCGTGCCCTGCCGCATCGGACTGTCCGCCGTCGGCGATCTGCTGGACAAGATCCTTGACGGGGAAGGCACGATGCAGGACATTGCGCTGATCGAAAAAACCGCAAAAGCCGCCATGGATGCTGCGGACTGCGCCATCGGCTACGATGCCGGCCGCATCGTTTATGAAAGCGTGCGGGCGTTCCGCGATGATTTCGAGAGCCATGTGCGCAGCGGCTGCTGCGCCGCCCGCAGGGAGCACGCCGTGCCCTGCGTCGCTCTTTGCCCGGCGCAGGTCGATATTCCCGGTTATATCGCGCTGGTCAACGCCGGCCGCTATGCCGACGCCGTGCGGCTGATCCGGAAGGACAATCCCTTCCCCTCCGTCTGCGGCCTGATCTGCGAGCATCCGTGTGAAGCGGGCTGCCGCAGAACCATGATCGACGACGCGGTCAACATCCGCGGGCTCAAGCGCTTCGCGGTCGAAAAGGCCGGCTATGTTCCCGCCGAAAAGGTGACCGCAGCGCCCACGGGCAAGCGCGTCGCCGTGATCGGCGGCGGCCCGAGCGGCCTGTCCGCGGCCTACTTCCTTGCGCTGATGGGCCACGAGGTCGAAGTGTTTGAACGCCGCAGATTCGCGGGCGGCATGCTGCGCTACGGCATCCCGAGCTACCGTCTGCCGCGCGAGCGTCTGCAGGCGGAGATCGACGTGATTCTCGAGACCGGCGTCAAGCTGCATCTGAATTCCGATATCGGCAGCGAGGAGGAGATCCGCAAGCTGGCCGAGGACTTTGACGCGACCTACATTGCCATCGGCGCGCACACTGACAAAAAACTGCGCATTCCCGGCGAGGAGCTGGGCGGCGTAGTTTCCGCCGTGCAGCTGCTGCGCGGCATCGGCGACGGCGAGCACCCGGATTTCACGGGCAAGAAGGTCGCCATTGTCGGCGGCGGCAACGTCGCCATGGACGCCGCGCGCTCGAGCATCCGTCTGGGCGCGGAGCGCGTGAGCATCGTCTACCGCCGCAGGCAGGCGGACATGACCGCCCTGCCGGAGGAGATCGAAGGCGCGATTGCCGAGGGCTGCGAGCTGCTGACCATGATGGCGCCCGCCCGCATCGAGGGCAATGCCGACGACGAAGCGACCACGCTGGTGATGCGTCCGCAGCTGATCGGCGCGATCGGCAAGGACGGCCGGCCCACGGTTTCCAACGCGGACGCCCCCGAGGTGCCGCTGGAGGTGGATATCGTGGTCGTGGCGATCGGTCAGGCGATCGAATCGCAGCCGTTCGCCGCGTTCGGCCTGCCGCTGAAATGGGATACCATCGCGGCGGCGGAGACCTGCGATTTTGCGGAAAAAGCGGGTATTTTTGCCGGCGGCGACTGCGCGACCGGCCCGGCGACCGTGATCAAGGCGATTGCCGCCGCAAAGGTCGCGGCGCACAATATCGACCGGTATCTCGGCTTTGACCACACGATCGGCGCGGAGATCGACATCCCGCAGCCGAAGCTGTTTGACCGTCCGCCCTGCGGCCGCGTGATGCTCAAGGAGCGCGAAGCGGGCGAGCGCAAATACGACTTTATGCTGATGGAGCATTGCATGAGCGAGCAGGAGGCCGCGCAGGAATCCGCGCGCTGCCTGCGCTGCGATCACTTCGGCTACGGAATCTTCAGGGGAGGCAGGTGTGACAGATGGTAACGCTGAAAATTGACAACATTTCCGTCACCGTGCCGGAGGGCACGACCATTCTGGAGGCGGCCTGGCGGGCAGGGATCGCCCTTCCCACGCTCTGCTACTATAAAGACCTCAACGAGATCGGCGCCTGCCGCATCTGCGTGGTGGAAAAGATCGGCGAAAGCCGCCTGATCGCCGCCTGCGACAACGCCGTGGAGGAGGGGATCGAGATCCTCACCAACAGCCCGAAGGTGCGCGCGGCGCGCCGCACGAATCTGGAGCTGATCCTCTCACAGCACAACAGCAGCTGCACGACCTGCGTGCGCAGCGGCAACTGCACGCTGCAGGATCTGGCCGCCGATTTCGGCCTGACTGCCAATCCTTATGAGGTCGCGCTGCCCAAAAACGACTGGAATCCCGACTTCCCGCTGATCCGCGACGCGCAGAAATGCATCCGCTGCATGCGCTGCATCCAGGTCTGCGACAAGATCCAGGGCCTCGGCATCTGGGATCTCAACGGCACGGGTACGCGCACGAACGTGGGCGTCGCCGGCGGCGAAAAGATCGAAAACACCGCCTGCGTGCTCTGCGGACAGTGCATTACGCATTGCCCGGTCGGCGCGCTGCGCGAGCGGGACGACACCGACCGCGTGTTTGCGGCGCTGGCCGATCCCGAAACGGTCACCGTGGTGCAGATCGCGCCCGCCGTACGCGCGGCATGAGGCGAGGGCCTCGGGCTGGACCGCGAACGCGCGAGCGTCAACCGTCTGGTGGCGGCGCTGCGCCGCGTCGGCTTCGATTACATCTTTGACACCAACTTCTCCGCCGACCTGACGATCATGGAGGAGGGCTCGGAATTCCTTGCGCGCCTGCAGGCGGGCGAGCTGCAGAAGTGGCCGATGTTCACCTCCTGCTGCCCGGGCTGGGTGCGGTTCATGAAATCGCAGTATCCCGATATGGTCGATCAGCTCAGCTCCGCAAAATCCCCGCAGGCGATGTTCGGCGCGGTGACCAAGACCTGGTTCGCCGAACGCAGCGGCATCGACCCGAAAAAGATCTTCTCGATCTCGATCATGCCCTGTGTTTCCAAGAAGCACGAGTGCGATATCCCGAATCTCAATGATTCCGGCTACAGAGACGTCGACGTGGTGCTGACCACGCGCGAGGTGGACCGCATCCTGCGCGCGGAGCATATCAACGCCGCGGCGCTCCCGGAGGAGCCGTTTGATTCCCCGCTGGGCGCCGGTACCGGCGCGGCCGTGATTTTCGGCGCGACCGGCGGCGTGATGGAGGCGGCGCTGCGCTCGGCCTATTATCTTGTGACCGGCAGCAACCCCGATCCCGACCATTTCAAGGCCGTGCGCGGCTATGACGGCGCGTGGCGCGAGGCGGAATTCGAGCTCGCGGGCGCGAAGCTCCGCGTGGCGGTGGCCAGCGGCCTTGCCAACACCCGCAAGCTGATCGAAGCGATCCGCGCGGGCAAGGTCAAGTATGATTTCGTTGAGATCATGGCCTGCCCCGGCGGCTGCGGCGGCGGCGGCGGACAGCCGATCTGCGACGGCTTTGAGCTTGCGCAGGAGCGCGACGAGAAGCTCTACGCGCTCGACCGTGAGAATCCGCTGCGGTTCTCCCACGAGAATCCGACGGTGATCACGCTCTATGAAGAGTATCTCGGCAAGCCGATGAGCCACAAGGCGCACGACCTGCTGCACACCGATCATCACGGCTGGCATCTGCCCTGTGAAGAGAAATAATCCGGCGCAGACCGGCCGGCATCCGGATGCCGGGCAGGCAGATCTGAAACGGCATGGATGGCAATAAGAAACAGGGTGCAGGTTTCGGCAGAGTTTCGTAACCCAGTGATGTCGAAAAGAGCGCCCTTCCCGCGCACTTGCCCCGTTTTCGGCTTGAGATACATTAAGTATCCCTGCGCCGAAGAACGGCGCAATTGCACGCAAATTGCATCTCTTTTCGATGGATACAGTTTTGCGGGAGCAGAAATTATTCAGAAAAAGGAAAAGCCGCACACGGCATACTTGATGTATGTCAGTGCGGCTTTGACGCATTAAGCCAGAGCAGCACAACTTGAACTCGGTTTCCGTTGGCTGCTTTGGCCCCATACTTTGTTAAAAATGCTCGGAATACGG